>JBEEMY010000301.1:0-3850 GCA_041192415.1 Verrucomicrobiota bacterium
TCGCCAATTCTTGCGACCTCATAACCTGTCGTGCCGCCCCCTCACCTCAATCCTCTCCCCCAAGGGGGCGAGGAAGCCGGAACCCCACCGCTTGCAGCGCCAGCATCATTTACTTTCCGCCGCGCCGCTGCTAAAACTTTCGCGTGCTTGATTCCACCGCCATCTGGAAAAATCTCAATTCGCCGCGCCGCCTCTTTCTCATCGCCGGGCCGTGCGTGATCGAGAATGAAAAACTCTGCCGCACCGTCGCCGCGTCGCTCATCAAGACGTGCCAGCAGCTCGATATTTTCTACGTCTTCAAAGCCAGCTTCGACAAGGCCAACCGCACGTCGGGCAAGGCGTTTCGCGGGCCAGGCATCGCGGCGGGCTTGCAGACGCTCGCGAACATCCGCGCGGAATTCGGCGTGCCGGTGCTGACGGATGTGCACACGGAAGAACAAGCCACCGCTGCGGGCAAGGTCGTGGACATCTTGCAAATCCCCGCCTTCCTCTGCCGCCAGACGGATTTGATCGAGGCCGCCGTCGCGACGGGGAAAATTGTGAACCTCAAGAAAGGCCAGTTCCTTTCACCGCAGGAAATGGGACGCGTCGCGGAAAAGGCGCGGCTCGCGGGCGCAAAAAAAATTCTCCTCACCGAACGCGGCACGACATTCGGCTACAACAATCTCGTGGCGGATATGCGCTCGATTCCCATCATGAAGTCGTTTGGTTTTCCCGTGGTGTTCGATGCCACGCATTCCGTGCAGCAACCCGGCGGCGGCGGCGACAAGACCACCGGCCAGCGTGAGTTCGCCCCGGTGCTGGCCAGCGCGGCGCTCGCGGTCGGCGCGAATGGTTTGTTCATCGAGACGCATCCCAAGCCGGACGAAGCCATGAGCGACGGGCCGAACATGATTCCGCTCGCGGAGATGGCAACGGTGTTGCGCTCGTTGTTGAAAATTTACAAAGCGGCGAAATGAAAAATTCACTGTAAAAGAACTTACAAAACTAGGTTCAATTAAATTATGTTCGAGAGCATTCGCACATTGACTCGCAAGTGGACGCCTTGGGAGGAACGGTTGCTCGCGGCATTGACCGAGAAATTCGGCAACAAGCACCGCGACATTTTTCAGAAGCAAGTTGAATCAGTAAACAAGGTTCAAAGAATTGTCGGCTGGGCAGAGATTGACCTTTATGTCATGCGACATGGCCGTGTGTGCTGGGACGCCGTCCCCAAGTTTTTCGATGACCGAGAGTTTACTCTGGCACGGGCTTCGACGTTCATTGGCGTCAAGCGCATCCAGAGCGAGTTAGCGTGTGTTGGCGGGCATTTTTTCAGTATCGAGAGCGATGCGCCTATCAAGCCGTTAGCATTTCGAGACGACATTCGACTTGAGATATTTGATTTTGATAGACGATTTTGCTGACGCAAGCCGCGTTGAACATTTTCCATTTTTGAATTTCATGCCCGCAAAACTTTCATCCGCCATCCGCCAGCGCGCCGCGCGCATCAAATTATTTTTGTGCGATGTGGATGGTGTGCTGACCGACGGCCAAGACCCGTCTTCACTTGCTTTGCCCCGCCAACGCAGCTAGTTTTTTCGCGTGCAAACATGGCTTTCAGATCGTGTCCAGCTTGAACCGGCGGTTTGCCACGGCAAACCCGTCGTGCGCGGCACGCGGGTGCTGGTCAGCAACGTCGTCGGCGCCCTTGCCGCCGGCCAATCCCACGCCGAGATTTTAGAGGATTATCCCTCAATCACCGAGGCCGACATCCGCGCCTGTCTGGAATTTGCCGGTGAATTGACCGCGATGGAAACCGCCGAGGCGTGACCGGCGAATGAAATTTTTCCTCGACGAAAATTTCCCCCGCACCGCTCTGGCCTTTCTGGAATCCGCCGGCCATTCTGCCGCGCACGCGCTGCAATATTTTTCACCGGGCATGGACGACGCAACCTTGTTTGCCCACGCACAAGAACAACAGTCCGTGTTTGTCACCACCGACAAGGATTTTTTTCACACCGTCCCGCTGGCGTTTGAACAACACTGCGGGGCGATTGTCATCACGCTGCGGAAACCAAACCGCGCGGATTTGCTCCAGCGGCTGGCCGACGCCTTAGCGCAACTTGGTAATCGCGAGCTGAAGAACTCGGCTTGGCTGGTAACGGAAACCCGCATCCGCAGCCGTCACGCATCAAACTGAATTTCAATTTTTGAATTCCATGCCCGCAAAAACTTCAACCGCCATCCCCAAACGCGCCAAGCGCGTGAAGCTGTTCCTCTGCGACGTGGATGGCGTGCTGACGGACGGCTCCATTTTCATCGGCGGCGAGCGCGAGTTCAAACGGTTCAACATCCGCGACGGCCTCGGCCTCGTGCTGGCGCGACGCGCAGGGTTGAAGGTCGGATGGGTTTCGGCGCGGCCATCGCTGGCGACGAAGCTGCGGGCGGATGAATTGAAGATTGATTTCCTCGTCCAACAAAGCGACAACACGAGCAAGACGGCGGCGATCGAGCAGTTGCTGGCGCAGGAAAAATTGAACTGGAGCGACGTTTGTTTTGTCGGAGATGACATCATTGACCTCGGCCCGTTGACCCGCGCGGGCTTGGCGATTGCCGTCGGCGATGCGGTGGCCGAGGCGAAAGCGGCGGCGCATTACACGACCAAAGCCGTCGGTGGCCGTGGCGCGGTGCGCGAGGCGGTGGAACTGATTTTGCGGGCGCAGGGCAAGTGGACATCGTTTGTAAAAAAGTATTCGGAATGAAACCGGGCGGGAAACATTTCTGGCTGTTGCTGGCGGCAATTTTATTTGCCGTCGTTGTCCGCGACGTGGCGCAGTCGCTGCCGCCGCTCGGCCACGCCACGGATTTCAGCTCGGATTTTTATTTTGACGCGCCGAACGACATGAAAATCCAGACCCGCTTGTCCGGCGCGGAGGCGTTGCCCCTGCCCGGCGGTTTGCTGAACGTGAAACAGTTCAAGGTGGAAATGTTCGACACGAATGGCACGATGCAGGCAGCGGCGCAAGCGCCGGATTGCATCTTCGCGCTGCTGGAAAAAGAGGCGCACTCGCCGGGGCATTTGAAAATAGTTTCCGGCGACGGACGTTTCCAAGTCGAGGGCGACGGATTTTTTATCAAGTGGCCGACGAACGCAATGTCGCTCACGCTGTCGAATAATGTGCGGACGGAGTTTGAGCACGAATTATTAACCCCATTGAATCCATGAAAACCATTTTGTTTCTAATACTGGCAGCCTGCAGCGGCGCGGTCTGGGCGCAGGCAAACCTTGCCCTGCCAAAAGATGCGGCCACCGCAAAAACAGTCATCACTTCCGACAGCGCTACTTTTGACAACAACACGCAACAACAGGTTTTTCTTGGCAATGTGGTGGTGGTGGACCCGCGCATCACGCTGTATTGTCACCGCTTGTTGGTGATTGTGCCGAAGAAGGGCGAGCGCTTGAGCCACCTTACCGCCGAGACCAACGTGGTGATTGATTTCGTGGATCCTGAAAAGCATGAGACCAACCACCTCACCGCCAACATCGCCATCTACAATTATACGGTGGCGAACTTGGTGACGAACGAAACCATCACTTTCACCGGCACGCCCGGACATCCGCCGCGCGTCGCGACGGCGCAGGGAATTATCCACAGCGAGCCGTTAATCTGGGATCGCGCGGCCAATAAATTTATTTTCAAAAGCTACTCCATGGAGTTGCAGCAGAGCATCACCGACACGAACAACACGTCGCCGGTGGGAAATTTTCTGAAATGACCCGCGCATGAGCGAATCGCCATCCAATCCTGAATTTGAAACGAATCCGCCGGACGCGCCGGTGGCCGCTGGCGTGGCGGAAAATATTTTG
>JBEEMY010000302.1:0-3845 GCA_041192415.1 Verrucomicrobiota bacterium
CAGCTTCCGGTGCAGATACTGCAGGATTTTCTCCAGGCCCTCCGGATAACGCTCCACCATGTCGTCGCAGATGAAGCCAAAATCCTTCAACGTCTTCACCGGCGTGCCGCTCGCGGGAATCATCGCGCGGAAATGATGGAAGCGCACCCGCCCGTAGTAGTTCAACCCGATGAACGTCGAAGCGCTGCGCCGTCCGCCGCCGAGGAACGCATCCAGCACGAACTTGTTGAACGTGTAATGACACGCGAACGCCGTCGCGCGATCCCACGGCGAGAATTTTTTATACGCGTGGAAAAAAGTCCAGTTCTTGGCGATGCCCACCTCGGGTTTGCGACCGGCGTTGCCCTCGCGCTGGATGACGCGGCTGACCTGCGCGTGGGCGCGGGCCATGTGCGCGATCACCTTGCGGAACTGGCCGAGCTGACCTTTGCGCTGCGGCGGAAAACCCCCGAGCAGATACGCCACGCACGCGTAAGTGTCCGGCTCATTGAACGTGTTCCACAGCCACACCCGCTCCTTCAGCACCGCGACCAGCTTGGTGACGTAATCCACGAAGGCCGGAATCGTCGCCGCGTTTGTCCAGCCGCCGGCGGCGTTGATCCACGGCGGATTGGAGAAATGATGCAGCACCACCATCGGCGTGATGCCTTTCGCGATGAGCCGGTCGAGCAGGTCAACGTAGCGCGCCAGCTCGGTCGGGTTCAGCGGGGCGAAGGGCGCGGATTGCAGCCGGCCCCACTCGATGCCGAAGCGGTAGGCGTTCGTGCCCAGCCGCGCCATCCAGCCGATGTCCTCCGGGTAACGGTGATAATGGTCACAGGCCACGCGACAATGGCTGCCGTCCTGCGCGGTGAACGGCGTCCACTCATTTTCGATGTGTCCCTCCACCTGCGTCGGCGCGGTGGCCGTGCCCCAGAGAAAGCCGGGTGGAAATTGCCGGATGTTGCCGTCGCTCATCCTGAAGATTTTCTCCTAACCGCGAACTCAATGGCAGCAAAAAACTCCGACACGTTTCGGACGGTGGACGGGCGATGCGTTTCAAAATTCCCAACGAAGTCTGCTACCAGCCAATTTGTCGCACTACAAATGTGAAATTAAACGAATCTCTTGTCATCAAAACATAATCGGATCACCCTCATTAATAACGTGAGGGCCCCACACTCTCTTCAAAACTCCATTCGTGTTGTAGAAGCTAAACCACCACTCCTTGTAATTAGTTACCCATTTGGCGTCCACACAGTGAAAAGAGTTGGTGTCTGAACCAAGTAAGGTCAGGGCCTTATTGTAAGCGACTGGCAGCGGAATGGTGGGAGCAACTTTCGGATTAGTAAATGGCGAGACGGCAAACACAATGCCAGTCGCAAAAACCAAAATAGCAATAATGGTGGTAGATTTTTTCATATATTCATAGCCGTCTAACGTAGCCAGCCAATCTCCCGCTGGTCGGCGGCAGATGCGGAGGCGGTTGCTGGGTTCAATCCGTTCACTGGCGGCGACCATAAATCTAGGCTGCCGGGTTGTCCAGCCGGGAGTTGGTTTTCGTCAAGAGGCTCCCAGTTGGTGGCCGTGGTCGCGCGGCAACCTTTGCCGTCGCCGAGCGTCGCGTCAGGCGACGGAATCGTTCGTGAGCCAAAAAACTGCCGCGCCTCAAAGTGACCGCTTCGCGGTCAGGTCAAGCCGCAGCGCAGCTTGACCCACCCGTCACCCAAAGCCATTTCACCATGTGGTTGGCTGACTTTGCTATCTGGGGAAATGGCTCCGCCACGTGGTTTGGTGGCTTAACCATGTAGTTTGATGACTTTGCCATGTGGTTTGGTGGCTTCACCATGTGGCGAACTGACTTCACCACGTGGTCGGATGACGAGACTACATGGTTTGGTCGCTTTACCACATAGTCGGATGACTTGACCATGTGGTGGACTGATGTCACCACATGGAGAAATGACATTCTGTGGCGCTATTTTCAAAATAGCGCCACGTTTTCCCGCCGAACCATGTGGAAATCTGGCTTCTCCATGGATTTTTTCTTTGATCGAAGCGGGTGTGGTGGGTCTGGTCGCGCTGCGACTACGGTTGAAGGCTGAACCGTCACCTTGGGGCGTGGCAAGGTTATCGGCTCACGAACGGTTCCGGCTTCCTCGCCCCCTCGGGGGAGAGGATTGAGGTGAGGGGGCGGCCTCAAAATTTCTGAAGCCGAAGTGTTGGCGACGATTCACCCCCTCACCCTAGCCCTCTCCCCCAAGGGGGCGAGGGGACAACATCAAACCGGCCCATCACTCAAAACTTCCGTCGGCTGCTACCGAGATTATTTCCCGACGGCAAGGTTGATGGCGGCGAAGAGTTTTTCCGGCGCGGCGTCCACCCAGTTGCGGAATTTCCCGGTGGGCAGGCTGTCCGGCAGTTCGGCGAGGCGATCCAGGTTGAAACTTTTTTCCGCAAGCCCCAGGCCGAACTGCTCGGCATCAAGGGCGTTGACCTGCTGCTCGACGTGGTTCTCCACGGGCACGAGGAACAGCGGCTTGCCCAGCCACGCGGCTTCGCTCACGGATTCAAACCCGGCGGTGCAGACGACGTGGCGGCACTGCGCCATCATCTGCAAAAATTTTTCGCCATCCAGCCGGTGAAACGTGAGCGCGGGCGAGTGCGGGAATTCGGCGGGCGCGTCCGGCTTGTCGTAAAAGCAATGCAGCTTGGTCTGCGGATTCTTGGCGCTCCACGCGATGATCTGGTCGGCATAACCGTGGTTCAGCAGATAGACGAGGACGAAATCGCCATCGGGATTTGATGTGAGCTGGAAAAGTTGTTTCCGCAAAATCGGCGGGCCAACGATAATTCTTTTTCCCGGCAAATCCGGCGCGGCGTAAAGCGAGAGCGCCAGCTTGGTCGTGCGCGCGCCGAGCAGCCGCGTGTAAATTTTCATGCTCAACAACTGTTTCCACAGGTGCGAGGCGCGGACGTAGCCGGGATGCTGGAACATGAACTGGTGCCCGATGGCGACGACGGGCGGACGCTTCCGCCGCGTGATGGCGTAGAACGCAGCCATCGGCTCGAAGAAATTGATAATCACATCCGGCTGCGTTTCACGAACGATGTCATCAAGCTGGCGGAGGATGGCGAAATATTTTGGAAGTTTGCCGAAGACGCCGAGCAGCGTGGCGGTGTTGCTGACGGACTTGCTGTCCTTATACTTGAACTCCAGCGTGGGCAGTTGCCGCACGGGTATCTTCATCGCCGATGCAAAGTATCCCGGCATCGGCCGTTGCGCGCTCGCGCCGAGCGTGACGGCGACGACCTGATGCCCCGCCGCTTCGACCATCTCCTTGACGGCCATCGCCTGAGTCATGTGACCCCGTCCCTCGCCCAGCACGCAGAACATCATTTTCATGGAAGTGGATGAGTTTGATCTTGCCGTCGAAATCTTCAATCAAAGCCGTGCAGCTTTCAACCCAATCTCCGCAATTTAAATACTGCACGCCGTCAATCACCTTCATCTCGGCGCGATGGATGTGTCCGCAGATGACGCCGTCGGCCTGATGACTGCGTGCCATCGAGGCAAGCGTGCCTTCGTATTCGGTGACGAATTTCACGGCGGACTTGGCCTTGGATTTGAGAAACGCCGCCAGCGACCAGTAACCGAAACCCATGGCCCGGCGGAGACGGTTGAAATACAGATTGAAGTCGAGAATCCAGTTGTAAAGATGCGAGCCGAGCTTTTCGAGGAGGTGATTGAAGTGCGTCAGGCCGTCCGCCTGATGGCCGTGGATGACGAGATATTTTTTCCCATCGGCAGCAGTGTGCATCACCTGCCGCGCGATGGTCACACTGCCGAAACGCATCCCCATGAA
>JBEEMY010000303.1:0-3836 GCA_041192415.1 Verrucomicrobiota bacterium
GATGTCCATGCCTTGCGTGCGCTTAATCTTGTCCATTTCAATTTCCGGGAAAATCGTCTGGTCATTCACGCCAAACGTGTAGTTGCCACGGCCATCAAACTTGCGCGGGGACAATCCACGAAAGTCACGGATACGCGGCAGCGCGGTCGCCACCAGGCGGTCGAAAAACTCATACATCGCGTCCTGGCGCAAGGTCACGCGGCAGCCGATGGGCTGGTTCTCGCGCAATTTGAACTGGGCGACGGCTTTCTTGGACTTGCTGATCGCAGCCTTGCGGCCAGTGATCTGAGTCAAGTCTTTAGCCGCGTCATCAATCGCACCTTTTTCCAGCGACGCGCTCACGCCCATGTTCACGACAATCTTAACTAGCTTCGGAATCTGGTGGACGTTGGTGTAGTTGTGCTTGGCTTTGAGGGCCGGCACTACTTCGTCGGTGTATTTTTTGTAAAGTCTGGCTTTCATTTTTTAGTTCACGGAATTGGCCGTGAGAAATTATTCAGGCGGCGGCGGCGACGGCCTTTTTCACATTCGAGATGTGAACACTGCCTTCGCGCTCAAGAATCGCGCCGTTCGGGTTCTGTTGGTTTTTTTTGACGTGCTTCTTAATCATCTGCACGCCTTCGACGATGACCCGTTGCTGGCTCACGAGCACCGCAATGATTTTGCCCTGCTTGCCCTTGTCTTTACCGGCCAGCACGACGACTTCATCACCTTTTTTAACATGACACTTCATAAAATTTTCAAATGACTTCCGGCGCGAGCGAAATGATCTTCATGAACTTCTTCTCGCGGAGTTCGCGGGCGATCGGTCCAAAGATGCGCGTGCCTTTCGGATTCAATTCTTTGTCAATGATCACGCAAGCGTTGCGGTCAAAGCGCAGATACGAGCCGTCGTTGCGGCGAATGATGTGGCGCGTGCGGACGACCACGGCGTCATGCACCTCACCTTTTTTCACGGAACCATCCGGCGCGGCTTCCTTGATGTGAACCTTGATCACGTCGCCGATGCCGGCATAACGCTGGTTGCGACCCAACACGCCGATGTTCCAAGCAATCTTGGCACCGGTGTTGTCTGCGACATCCAAACTGGAACGAATCTGCAACATAAAATTAAATCAGGCGGCAACGGCGGTTTCCACGACTTCAATTAGCTTCCAGCGTTTGAGCTTGGACAGCGGGCGTGATTCCTCAATGCGCACCGTGTCACCGACCTTGGCCTCCGACTTGTCGTCGTGCGCGTAAAATTTCTTGTAAGAAGTGACGATCTTCTTGTATTGCGCGTGCGGGAAACGACGTTCCACACGCACCACGATTGTCTTCGTCATCTTGTTGGAGACAACTTCGCCGACGCGCTGTTTGCGCTTGCCGGTCGCCGCCACATTGTTCGTTGTTTCAGCCATACAAAATTATTTCGCCGTTTTTTTCGCCTGGTTGCTCAACGCGGAAATCCGGGTTTCCACGCGTGCGATGTCTTTGCGGAGCGTCCGCAGGCGCGCGGGCTTCTCCAACTGCGCGCTCGCCTGTTGCAGGCGCAGGTTGAAAATTTCCTGCCGGAGGTCGCGGCCTTTGGCCGACAACTCCACCAGCGTCATGTCTTTCAATTCGGCAAACTTCATAAATTTTTAGCTAGCGTGACGGTGGCGAGAAACAAACTTCGTCTTAATCGGCAGCTTGGTGTCAGCCAAGCGCATGGACTCGCGGGCTTCCGCCTCGGTGATGCCATCAATCTCAAACAGAATCGTGCCCGGCTTGACCACGGCCACCCAGCCCTCAACCGGCGCCTTGCCTTTACCCATGCGGGTTTCCAGCGGCTTCTTCGTGAAAGATTTCTGCGGGAAAACCCGAATCCACATCTTGCCCTTGCGCTTCATCTGGCGGGCGACCGCGACACGGCAGGCTTCGAGTTGCTTGGCATCAAGCCAGCAACGATCCAGCGCCATCAACCCATATTCGCCGAACGCGACCGTGTTACCACGCGTCGCCAGACCGGAGCGACTGCCGCGGTGCATCTTGCGAAACTTTACTCTTGCCGGTTGCATTGCCATATCAAATCTCTTTTCTTAAAAAATCAGTTTGCGGCAGCGGCTTCAGCCGGCTGCTGCGCTTTTTTCTGCGGCTTGATGTCGCCCTTGCAAATCCAGCACTTGATGCCGAGCTTGCCATAGACGGTCAGCGCTTCCGCAAAACCATAATCAATGTTCGCGCGCAATGTGTGCAACGGAACCCGACCCCAGTGATACATTTCCACACGCGCCAACTCGGCACCACCGAGACGGCCACCCGCGCGGATTTTAATTCCTTCTGCACCGAAATCTTTTGCGGTCTGCAATGCTTTCTTCATTGCGCGGCGGAATGAAACACGACGTTCGAGCTGCAACGCGATGCCTTCCGCGACCAACTGCGCGTCGAGTTCGGGCTGCTTCACTTCGACGATGTCCACGTAAACTTCTTTACCGGTCAACTTGCTCAATTCTTCCTTGAGTTTGTCAATCTCGGAGCCTTTGCGACCGATGACGACACCCGGACGGGCAGTCATAATGGTCACGCGGCAACGATTCGTTGCGCGCTCGATCAAAATGCGCGGCACCGACGCACCTTCAAGCTTCTTCTTGAGCAGCGTGCGGATCAAACGGTCTTCCGTGAGCAGCTTGCTAAAATCTTTCTTGTTTGCATACCACTTCGAGCGCCAGTCTTTGTTGACTGCGACGCGCAAACCGATTGGATTGGTTTTTTGACCCATATTATTCGTCGGACAAAGTGATTTTGATGTGGCAACGGCGTTTCAGAATCGGGCCGGCAGAACCGCGCGCCTTGGGCTGAAAACGTTTCAAGGTCGTCGCCGCGCCGGCGACCGCTTCCTTGATGCGCAATGTTTCCGGGCGCAACTTGTTGTTGTTTTCCGCATTGGCGATGGCCGAATGCAGCGTCTTGGCGGCATAACGCGCACCTTTGCGCGGCACGACGGCCAGAATTTGTTCGGCTTCCAAAGCTCCCAAGCCTTGAATCTGCCGGACGACTTCGCGCATCTTCTGCGCGGACATCGGGATATTTTTGGTGATGGCGAAAACTTCCATAAAAACTATTTTGCTTCCGCCTTCGCGGTGTGAGCGCCGTGCTTCTTGAACGTGCGAGTCAACGCAAATTCGCCAAGCTTGTGGCCGACCATATTTTCCGTGACGAACACCGGGCTGAAAACTTTTCCATTGTGCACACCAAATGTAAGGCCGACAAATTCCGGGGAGATTGTCGAACGGCGCGACCACGTCTTGATGGGCGTCTTTTGGTTGGTGGCTTTAGCCTTCTGGACTTTGTCCAGCAGGTGGAAATCAGCAAACGGACCTTTTTTAATCGAGCGTCCCATAAATTATTTATTTTTCATCGGCAGGCCGTTGCGTTGAACAACGATGAACCGGTTTGAAGCCTTGTATTTCGCGCGCGTCTTGCCGCCCTTTGCAATCTTGCCCCACGGGGACATGAGCTGCTGCCAACCGCCGCCAGATTTGGATTTGCCCTGACCGCCGCCGTTCGGATGGTCAACCGGGTTGCGCGCCACACCGCGACTAATCGGGCGGATGCCGCGATGACGGGAACGGCCAGCTTTACCGAGAATCACGTTTTCATGTTCCGTGTTACCAACCTGACCAATGGTCGCATAGCACTCTTCGTGGATGCGGCGGATTTCGCCGGACGGCAAACGCAACTGCGCGTAGCCTTCATCACGCGACATCAACGTCGCCGAGCTGCCAGCGGAACGGACAATCTGTCCACCGCGACCAGGAGCGAGTTCGATGTTGTGGATGGCAATACCAACCGGAATAGCTTTGAGCGGGAGCGCA
>JBEEMY010000304.1:0-3792 GCA_041192415.1 Verrucomicrobiota bacterium
CGGAACCGTTCGCGTGCCAAAAAGTTTCCACGCCACAAAGTGACCGCTGCGCGGTCAGGTCAAGTCGCAGCGCGACTTGACCCACCAACCGATAACCAACCACGACCGCCAAACTTTCAACTTTCAACTTTCTGCCGCCAACCGTTAGAGTAGCGGCGTGCCAGTCATTGCTTACATCCTCACCGCGCTCGGCGCATATTTGCTCGGCTCGATTCCTTTCGGCTTCGTCGTGGCGAAAGCCAAAGGCATAGACATCCAAAAATCCGGCAGCGGCAACATCGGCGCGACGAACGCCATGCGCGTGCTCGGCAAACCGGCGGGGATTTTTGTGCTGCTGATGGATGCGTTCAAGGGTTATGCCGCGTGCGCGTTTCTGCCCGCACTCATTTACAATTCCACCGCGCCGCATTTTTCCGACCCACTCGCTTGGTTCCAAAGCGAGCCGGTCGAAATTCAGGCGCGCTTCATGGTGCTGGGCGGTATTTGCGCGGTGCTGGGCCACAACTACACCTGCTGGCTGAAATTCAAAGGCGGCAAAGGCATCGCCACGACGGCGGGCGTTTATCTCGCGCTCGCGCCGTGGGCGGTGCTAGTGGCGCTGGTGGTTTTCATCCTCGCGGTGCTGCTGACGAAATATGTTTCGGTCGGTTCCATCACGGCGGCGATTGCGCTACCGGTCACAGTCTGGGTGATGTCGCCAAATAATTTATTGCTCGGCATCGTCACGACAGCGCTCGGCGCGCTCGCGGTTTGGAAACACAAATCAAACATTCAGCGACTGATGGCGGGAACGGAAAGCCGCCTTGGCAAAAAATCGGAGGGTGTGAAATGAAGGTCACCGTTTTGGGCGCGGGCGCTTGGGGCACGGCCTTGGCGCGGCTGTTGGGCGATGGAAATAATTCTGTGACGCTCTGGGGCCACAACGCGGTGCACCTCGAAGACTTGCGCCGCACGCGACTCAACGAGCGTTACCTGCCGGGCATCAAGCTGCCGGATGATTTGAAATTGGAAACGGATTTGCAGCGCGCCGTGGCGGACGCGGAGTTAATCGTGGTCGCCGTGCCGTCGAAAGCTTTCCGCACGGTCACAAATTCGCTGAAAGATTTTTCTGGCATCGCGGTCAGCGTGACGAAAGGCATTGAACACGCCAGCGGGCTGACGATGTGTGGCGTGCTGGCAGAAAATTCTCCCCAAGCAAAACTCGCGGCGCTCTCTGGCCCTTCGCTCGCGCTGGAAGTGGCGCGCGGCGTGCCGACAGCCATCGTCGCGGCGAGCAACGATGCCGCCACAGCCACGGCGGTGCAAAAATTATTTCATCGGCCAAGCTTCCGCGTTTATACGAGCAACGATCTGGACGGCGTGGAACTCGGCGGCGCGTTGAAGAACGTCATCGCCATTGCAGCGGGCGTGTGCGACGGACTTGGGTTTGGCGATAATTCCAAAGCCGCGCTCGTCACGCGCGGGCTGGCGGAAATGCGCCGACTCGGCGTGGCGTGCGGCGCGCAGGCGGAGACCTTTCCCGGATTGAGCGGGCTTGGCGATCTGATGGTGACGTGCTTTTCCAAGTTGAGCCGCAACCGCACGTTCGGCGAGCGGCTGGGGCGCGGCGAAACCGTGGCAGCGATTTTGGCGAACGCCGTCTCGGTGGCGGAAGGTTATCCGACGGCGAAATCCGCGCACGCACTGGCGCGCAAATTAAAAATTGAGACGCCCATCATTGATGAGATTTATGCCGCGCTCTATGAAGGCAAACTGCCAGCGAAGGCACTTCAGGATTTGACCGCACGCGAATCGAAGCCGGAAAACTGAACGCGCATTGAAAAATTGACAGGCCGGATGATTGCCCGCATGTTTGCCCGCATCAGAACAAGACCATGCGCATTCTCCTCGCTGAAGACGAACCCAAAGTAGCCGAGCACGTCCGCCTTGGTCTCACTGCCGAAGGTTATGCCGTGGATGTGGCAGTGGATGGCGACGAAGCCATCTGGCTCGCCGAGGAAAATCAATACGATGCGCTGCTGCTCGACGTGACGATGCCGCACAAGGATGGCTTCACCGTCGTGCGCCACTTGCGCCGCAAACAGATTCTTGCGCCGGTAATTTTCATCACGGCACGCGATGATGTGCAGGATAAAGTGCGCGGCCTCGACGCGGGCGCGGATGATTATCTCACCAAACCTTTTTCCATCACCGAACTGCTGGCTCGGCTGCGGGCGGTGCTGCGGCGGCAACGTCCATTTGCTTCAACCGTCGTGCGCGTGGGCGATTTGGAACTGGATCTCGTGTCGCACGAAGCGCGCCGCGCGGGCGAACAGATTGTTTTGACGCCGCGCGAATTTGCGTTGTTGGAATTTCTCATCAGCAATTCCCCCAAGCCGGTGAGCAAGACCGCCATCGTCGAACACGTCTGGGATCAACACTTCGATTCCGAGACGAACGTGGTGAACGTGTATGTGAATATGCTGCGCAAAAAAATTGACCGGGCGGGCTTGACGCCGCTCATCCACACCGTGCGCGGCGTGGGTTTTGCGTTGCGCGAGGAAGCGGCATGAAATCGCTGCGCACCCGCCTCACGCTCTGGTTTGGCATTGGCTTCATCATCATCACGGCGGCGTTTATGGTGTTGATCCAACACACACTCGAAGCGGAGTTGCTCCAAAAGGCGTGCAGCAAAGCGTATCCCGAACTGCCAGACTGGAACCTGCACAACAGTCTCACCGAGGCCGAGGTGCGGGAAATCGCGCGCGAGATGATCAAGTCCGCGCTCATTTGGGCCGTGCCGGTGTTGGTCGTGGCCATCGCGGGCGGCTACTGGCTGGCGCGGCAATCCTTGCGCCCCATCGCCAGCGTGAACCGGCAGTTGCAGGCAAAAAATCCGGCGAACCTCGGCGAACCAATTTCGCTGCCGGAAGCCGATTCAGAATTCCGCGACCTGCTGCGACAGTTGAATGATTTGCTCGCCCGGCTGGATGATTCCTTCGCCGAGATGAACAACTACGCCGCCAAAGTTGCGCACGAACTGCGCACGCCGCTTTCCATCATGCGCTTGAAAGTCGAGCAGGCCGGCGAACGCATCGCGCCGGAACTCGCGGAAGAATTGGAAAATGAAATGCACCGCCTCACGCACGTCGTGGATCAGTCATTGCTCATCGCGCGCGCCGAGCAAGGCCGCTTGCTGCCGATGCGTTCGGTGTTTGATTTTTCAGTGGCGGTCGCGGAAGTCGTCGGCGATTTCCAACTGCTCGCGGCGGAGCAGGATCGGAAATTCACGCTGCACTCCGTCAAAGAATGTTGGGTCTCCGCCGACCCGCGCCACCTGCGCCAGATTACGCACACGCTGTTGACCAACGCCCTCAAGCATGGCAGCGGCGACCTGACCGTGCGGCTGAAACATGGCCCGCGCTGCGCCGTTCTCCTCGTCTCCAACCGCGTGAACCGCACGGCCAAATCCGAATCCACGCTGGGCCTCGGGCTGCGCGTGGTGGCCGCCCTGCTGCGGCTCGAACCCGACGTGCGGCTGCAACGCCGACGCGGCAATGATTACTACGCCACCGTGCTCCGCGTTCCTTCCGTCGAACAACCGCTTTCCTTTCATATCTAAATTCAGCCGTCGCCGCAGCGGGAAATTGGAGCGGACTCAAGTCCGCTGCTGCACAGCCAAATACCAAGATAAATTTTTTTTAATCCGGCACACGCGTCGTTTTAATGATGTTGGGCTATATTCGCCATAGATTTTGCAAAAACTATCCAGTGACATGATTAAAAAATCCCAACTCTCCGGGTTCGCCCAAC
>JBEEMY010000305.1:0-3779 GCA_041192415.1 Verrucomicrobiota bacterium
GGCGTTCACGGGTTGATGATCGAGAACATGCACGACACGCCGTATCTGCGCGGTCAGGTCGGGCCGGAAATCGTCGCGGCGATGGCGATCATCGGGCGCGCGGTGAAGGAAACGGCGAAGCTCCCGTGCGGCGTGCAGATTCTCGCCGGCGCGAATCTCGAAGCAATGGCGGTAGCGCACGCGGCGGGTTTGGATTTCATCCGCGCCGAGGGTTTTGCGTTCGCGCACGTGGCGGATGAAGGTTTTATCCAGTCGTCGGCGGCGGAGTTGCTGCGGTTCCGTCGCAACATCGGCGCGGACCGCGTGCAGGTCTGGACGGATGTGAAAAAGAAACACAGCTCGCACGCGATCACGGCGGACGTGGACATCGGCGAGACGGCGCACGCGGTGGAATTCATGCGCGGCGACGCGGTGATCGTGACCGGCCTCGTCACCGGCGACGCGCCGCAGGCCGCCGATGTGCTCGCGGTGAAAAAGAAAACGTGTCTGCCGGTCTATCTCGGCTCCGGCGTGACGGCGACGAATCTGGAATCATTTTTTCCCGCAGCGGACGGCTTCATCGTCGGCTCGGAATTCAAGCAGGGTGGCAACTGGGCGAACACGGTGGATGCGAAGCGGGTGGAAAAATTTATGGCGGCGCATCGGAAATTGAGGGGGTGAGATGGTGATTTAAGAAATCCTGTGGCCGCTGTCAGATAACCCGGGTTGCTCCGATAACGCACCGCGTCTTGGAGTGCGGCGGGAAGCGGAGCGCCACGCCGCTTTCGTGCGCCCGAATGTTCTCTGCAGCCTGAAGGATTTAATCCGTCCGAAAGCGGTGTCGCCGCTCTCGCTCTGCCACCGCAGTCCAAGACCTCGCGGATTTATCCGAGTGCGCTTCAAAAGCGCGCGACCGCTTTTTTGAAAATATCCTAACCATGAAAGCTATGAACGCGGGCGAAGGATTTCCGCGCGCTTATCTATGAATTGCGCCACGATGCTCACGGCGATTTCCTGAACAGACTTGGATTCAATTTTGATTCCCACGGGACAGGCCACGCGTTCCAGTTCTTCCGTGGTGGCGATCTTCGCGTGCTGAAATTTTTCTGAAATCATCCGCCACTTACGCTTGCTGCCGATCATTCCAAGAAAACCAAACGGACGGCGGATCCACGATTCCAACACCAACGCATCGTGATTGTGTCCGCGCGTGACGATGAGGCCGAGGGTTGGCGCGTTCGGAAAAGGCTGGCTGAGAATCTCGCCCCAATTGTCGGTGTGGATGGAAACTTCCTTCGGGAAAAATTCGTGGTTCGCCAGTTCCGGCCGGTCATCAAAAATGCTCACGGCAAAATCCAGTTGCAGTGCCAGCGGTGCAACCGCCTGTGCGACGTGACCCGAACCGGCAATCCACAACGCACACGGTGGCGTGATGGTTTCTTTATATTCGATGTCAGGTTGCGTTTCGTCTGGATTCATTATCGTGATGGTAAAATCTGACTCCACTCCCCACGTTAGTTGGTATTTACGCTCCGCCAGCCTGCTCCAGAATACTTCTCCGGCATTCTGTGCATTCGGCAGAATCACGCCCAAAACTTTTCCACCGCATATCAGTCCGTCGTCCCAGCCGAAATCGTGGTCGAGGACGAGTTCAAAAGTTTCCGGCTTGCCGGTCTTGAGCGAGTTGAGCGCGAGACGTTGCGCCTCTGCCTCCAGACAGCCGCCACCGAGCGTGCCTTTGATTTTGCGGTCGGGATAAAATAACGCCTTCGCCCCGAGCTTCTGCGGACTCGACCCCTTCGCACCCGTGATGATGCCAAGCGCTACGGATTCGCCGTTGCGGGCGGCAGCAGCAAGCGATTGGAAAATGGATTCGGTCACATCCCGATGCTAACGCGCCCCGATGGAAGCTCAAGAAATTCGGCTTTGAATTCCGCAGTGAAAGTTCTAATTTCAATCCAAGAAGGAGAATTATTATGCGGAACATTCAACAGAAACTCTCCGTCGCGCGTGGCGAACAGCAGGCTGAACTGCTTTTCAAAAACGCGCGCGTCGTCAATGTTTTCAGCGGTGAAATTCACAAGACGAATGTCGCTGTCGAGGATGGTCGCGTCATCGGCTTCGGCGACTACAAGGCGAAAAAGGTGATTGATCTCAAGGGCGCGTATCTCGCGCCGAGTTTGATTGACGGGCATTTTCATGTGGAAAGCTCCATGCTCACCGCGCCGGAATTTGCGCGCGCCGTCGTCCCTCACGGCACAGGTGCGGTGGTGATTGACCCACACGAATACGCAAACGTGCTCGGCCTCGACGGCATCCGCTACGTTCTCGAATCCACAAAAAATCTCGCCGTAGATTTTTTCATCATGCTGCCGAGCTGTGTTCCCGCGACACATCTGGAAACCGCCGGGGCAAAACTTACCGCCGATGATTTGAAATTGATGATTCACGACGAGCGCATCGCGGGTGTCGCGGAGCTGATGAATTTTCCGGGCGTGTTTCTCGGTTTCAAAAGCGAACTGGCGAAGATTGAAGCAGGTAAAGGCAAAGCGATTGACGGTCACGCGCCCGGCTTGCGCGGGAAAAATCTTAACGCCTACGCGCTCGCTGGTGTGCGTTCTGACCACGAATCTGTTGTGGTCGAAGAAGCACGCGAAAAACTTCGTCTCGGCATGCACATCCTGTTGCGTGAAGGCAGCACGGAGCGGAATCTGGAACATCTCCTGCCGCTCATCAACGCGCACAATTCGCAGAACTGTTCTTTCGCTACGGACGATAAACTCGCGGGCGACTTGGTGAACGAAGGCCACATTGACCATGCCGTGCGCGTGGCCATCAAAGGCGGTGTGCCGCCTATCACCGCCATCCAGATCGCGACCATCAATACCGCGCGCCACTATCGCCTCGCAAACCTTGGCGCGATCGCGCCACGCTACTGGGCGGATTTCATTGTGTTCGACAATCTGAAAAAGTTTTCTGTCCGGCAGGTTTACAAGAAAGGCGTGCTCGTAGCGGAAAACGGGAAATTTCTCGCGAAGAATCCGGCGAAAGTTTTGCTGCCGCGCAGCACGATGAATTTGAGCTACAAGCCCGCCAACCTTGCGGTGAAACCCAACGGCTCAAAAAAAATCAAGGTCATCGAAATCATTCCCAACCAGATTGTGACCAAGACTGCCATCGTTGCGCCGAAGATTTCCGACGGACAGATTGTGGCCGACCCGACGCGGGATGTTTTGAAGATGGTCGTGGTGGAACGCCATCGCGCCACCGGCAATGTGGGCGTCGGCTTCGTGCGCGGCTTCAAACTCAAGCGGGGCGCGATTGCCTCGACCGTGGCGCACGACGCGCACAACGTCATCGTGGCTGGCACGAATGACGCGGATATTTTATTTGCGATTCAGGAACTGGAACGGATGCAAGGCGGTCAAGTCGCCGTGGTTGATGGGAAAGTGAAAGCCGCGCTACCGTTGCCCATCGCCGGACTCGTCACTGACCAACCGCTGGCCAAGGCGATGAAGCTGATTGATGACTTGAACGCCGCCGCGCACGCGATGGGCTGCGATTTGGCCGCGCCGTTCATGACGCTTTCATTCCTCGCTCTCTCGCCGATTCCGTCGCTGAAGCTGACGGATCAAGGATTGATTGATGCAACGGTGTTAAAAAAAACCAGTCTCTTTGCCTGAAGCCAAAAAGACTTACGATCTTTACCCGCCGACCCGCCGCAGCTGCACATTCGCCGCCGCGCGGAAAACTCGCAGCAGACCGAAATCATATTTCTCGCCCAGCAATTCCCGCGCGCC
>JBEEMY010000306.1:0-4036 GCA_041192415.1 Verrucomicrobiota bacterium
CACGATTTATCAGGCGGTGCAACAGGCGGTGCATGTCGGGTTTTCCACGCGGCAATCGCGCAAGGGCGAGATTTCCAGTTGGAAAGCCTACGCGCCCGCACACGCCGGCAAGCTCGCCATCGAAGCGGTGGATCGCGCGATGCGCGGCGAGAAAAGTCCGTCGCCGATTTATGAGGGCGAGGACAGCGTCATCGCGTGGATGCTCGGTGGGCGTGGCGGCGACGCCTCGTCGCCGGGGGTTTCTGCGACGAGGGCGTCGCAGCCACACTATGACGTTCCCCTGCCCGCCCCCGGTGAACCATGCCGCGCGATTCTCGATTCCTACACGAAGGAACATTCCGCCGAGTATCAGGCGCAGGCGTGGATTGATCTCGCGTTCAAGTTGCGCCAGCAGATCGCCGACCTGAAAACCATCCGCGAAATCGTCATCCACACGAGCCATCACACGCATTTTGTCATCGGCACAGGCGCGAATGACCCGCAGAAGTCCGACCCGAACGCCAGCCGCGAGACGCTCGACCACAGCATCATGTTCATCTTCGCCGCCGCGCTGCACACCGGCTTCTGGCATCACGTCAAAAGCTACGCGTCCGAAGTCGCGAAGCATCCCGAAGTCGTCGCGCTCTGGAAAAAGATCACGACGCGCGAAGATGCCGAATGGACACGCCGCTACCACTCGATTGATCCGAAGGAAAAAGCCTTTGGTGGACGCGTGGAAATCATTTTCAACGACGGCAATAAACTCACCGATGAAATCGCCGTGGCCAACGCGCATCCGCTGGGCGCACGTCCGTTCGCGCGGGCGAATTACATCCACAAGTTCCAGTCGCTGACGGAAGAATTGATTTCTGCCGATGAAAGCCAACGTTTCATCCAAACCGCGCAACGGCTCGGCGAACTCAAAGCCGGCGAACTTGGCGCGCTCAATGTCGTGTTGCCGCCAAACAAACTGACTTGCGCGACGCGTGACGAGCGAGGAATCTTTTAGCCATGCTCCAAGCCACCAAATCCGCAGCCGAAAAGCGCAAGGAATTCCGCGCGGCGCTTGCGTCCGGCAAACTACTGCGCATACCCGGCGCGTTCTCGCCGCTCGTGGCGATGGCGATTCAGCGGCACGGTTTCGAGGGTGTTTATATTTCCGGCGCGGCGTTGTCAGCAGATTTGGGTTTGCCCGACATCGGATTGACGACGCTATCTGAAGTCGCTGCACGCGGCGGTGCGATTGCGCGCGCGACGGATTTGCCCGCGCTGATTGACGCAGACACGGGTTTTGGTGAGCCGTTGAATATGGCGCGCACAATTCAGACGCTCGAAGACGCAGGACTATGCGGTTGTCATTTGGAAGATCAGGTGAATCCGAAGCGTTGCGGCCATCTCGATGGCAAGTCGCTCGTAACGGCGCAAGCAATGGTGGAAAAAATCCGCGCCGCTGTCGGCACACGGCGTGATCAGAACTTTCTCATCATGGCCCGCACCGATGCTCGCGCATCCGAAGGTCTGGATGGAGCGATTGCGCGGGCGAAGGCCTACGTGGACGCTGGAGCAGACGCGATTTTTCCCGAAGCGCTGGCGGACGAAGGCGAGTTTGAGAAGTTCCGCAAAGCAGTCAAAGTTCCGCTGCTGGCGAACATGACCGAGTTCGGCAAAAGCAAATTACTGACGGCAAAACAGCTTTCCGATCTCGGCTTTAACATCGTGATTTATCCGGTGACAACCTTGCGTCTCGCGATGAAAGCCATCGAAGATGGATTGGCCGCGATCAAGAGCGAAGGCACGCAGGAGTCAGTCGTGAAGAAAATGCAAACGCGCGCGGAGCTTTACGAACTGCTGCGCTACGAAGATTACGCGAAATTCGACAAGGACATTTTTAATTTTAAGTTGTGACAATGCGGCTTTCTCATTAACACCCGGTTTCAACCGGGTGTTGGAGACGCAGCAAAATGCGAAACCGTTTTAACGGTTTCCCGGTTGGCGAACACGCGTTGAAAACCGTTAAAACGGTTTTGGAATTTGGACGGCTTGAATCCCCCGGATGAATCCGGGGGTTAATGAGAGAATACAATTTAAGAAACAACATGAGCGACGAATCAACAATCCATCGCGGCTTGGACGGCGTGGTAGTGGACACGACCCGCATCTCGAAAGTGATGCCGGAGATCAATTCGCTGGTTTATGCCGGTTATCCCGTGCAGGAACTTTGTGAGAATTGCCATTTCGAGGAAGTCGCCTGGCTCATGTGGCGTGGTGAATTGCCGACCGCGAAGGAACTCACCGACTTCATGGCACTCGGTCGTGGCCAGCGCGACATCAGCAAAGATTTGTTGTTCGTTATCCAAAAATCTCCGCGCACGGCGCACCCGATGGATGTGTTGCGCACGGCAGTGAGTTTTCTCGGCACGGAAGACAAGGAGATGGACAAGACCGACGCGGCCACGAATCTGAAACGTTCCATCAGCATGATGGCGAAGATTCCCACGATGATCGCGGCGTTTTATCGCCTGCGCAAAGGACAGGATTTTATCCCTCCGCGCAACGACCTCGGTTTCGTTGAGAATTTCTTTCACATGATTTTCGGCAAAGTGCCCGCGCTGGAAGTCATCCATGCGTTTGAAGTGTCGCTGATCCTTTACGCCGAGCACGGATTCAACGCCTCCACGTTCACCGCGCGGACGGTGGTTTCGAGTTTGTCGGATATTTACAGCGGCGTGGTCGGCGGCATCGCGTCGCTTAAAGGGCCGTTGCACGGCGGCGCGAACGAGGCGGTGATGCACCTGTTGCTGGAAGTTGGCGAACCGGCGCGCGCGAAGGAATGGATGCTGACCGCGCTCCGCGAAAAACGCGTGGTGATGGGCTTCGGCCATCGCGTCTATAAAAACGGCGATTCGCGCGTGCCGACGATGAAAAAATACGCGCGCAAGATAGCTGAGTTCACCGGGCAATCGAAGTGGCTCGACATCGCGGACATCCTCGAAGCCACGATGCGCGAGCAGAAGAACATCCACCCGAACCTCGATTTTCCCAGCGGCCCGGCCTATTACATGATGGGCTTCGACATTGACATGTTCACGCCGTTTTTTGTGATGGCGCGCATCACCGGCTGGACGGCGCACATCATGGAGCAACTCGCAGACAACCGGCTTATTCGTCCGTTGTCGCAATACAATGGCCCGGCGCAACGAAGCATTACGCCACTGGCCCAAAGATAATTTTATTATGAGCAAACCACTTGAACCTTGTCCCAATTTCATCGGCGGCGAATGGATTGAATCCACAACCGCTCGCACACCCGTATTCAATCCGTCCATCGGCGAAGTGATCTCTGAATGTCCGGTTGGAAACGTCGCTGATGCAAATGCTGCGGTCGAAGCCGCGCAAGCCGCGTTTCCGGCGTGGATGGAAACGCCGCCGGTCGAACGCGCGCGGATTCTGGGTAAATTCAAAATGTTGATGGATGAGAATTTTGAGGACATCGTTCGCAGCAACACGCGCGAGCACGGCAAGACCCTCGTGGAATCGCGCGGCGACGTAAAGCGTGGCATGGAAGTCATCGAGTTCGCGCTCGGCGTGCCGTCGTTGATGATGGGCGAGGTGCTGGAGAACATCGCGCGCGGCATTGATTGCGAGGCCATCCGCCAGCCGCTCGGCGTGTGCGTCGGCATCACGCCGTTCAATTTTCCCGCAATGGTCCCGCTGTGGATGTATCCCATCGCCATCGCGTGCGGCAACACGTTCGTCCTCAAGCCGAGCGAAAAAGTTCCGCTCACCGCCATCAAGATCTCAAGCCGAGCGAAAAAGTTCCGCTCACCGCCATCAAGATCGCGAAGCTGTTTGAAAAAGCCGGGCTGCCGAAGGGCGTGCTGAACATCGTTCACGGCGGACGCGAAGTCGTGGACACGCTACTCACGCATCCGAAGGTGAAGGCAATTTCATTCGTCGGCTCGACACCGATTGCGCGTTACATCTACGAGACCGGCACGAAGCACGGCAAGCGCGTCCAGTCCAACGGCGGCGCGAAGAATTACGTCATCATCATGCC
>JBEEMY010000307.1:0-3765 GCA_041192415.1 Verrucomicrobiota bacterium
CGCCGTTACCGCCGCCATAGCAGCCGTAGCCGGGGCCGTTGCCGCCGTTGCCGCTACCATTGCCGGTGCCCGGTCCAGAACCGCCGCCGTTGCCGATCCAGCATTCACCACCGGCGGTCACAACACCTGTGTTGGTGTTGTTAAAAACACTGGGACCACCCTCGCTGACATTCAACTGGCCGCCGATGTTTAGCGTGCCGGAATTCACCGTGGCATACCCCGCCGATGTTCCCCCGCCAAGACCCATGCGGAACCAAAAATTGAGCGTCACCGTCGGACCATCCTGATAATAGGCACCGGAGGAGTTACCCACGTCCCCGAGCAAAACGTCCTGATTGCCAAGCGTCCAGTTCGGATCGCCCGGATTCACTTGAACGACGTTGTTAGAGCCGCTGCGGTTGATTGCGTTGCCAGTGTTGGCAGCGGACGGAATGAGTCCGTTGTCCCAGTTGGCGGTGTTGTTATAGCTAGCCGTGCCGCCTTGCCAGAGCGCAGCTTGAACGGTAGTCGCGGATATGGCCAGCAGACCGGCCAAGCCGAGCACCTTGCTGATGGTGAGTTGTTTTAGGTTGGGTTTCATAGGGGAAATCATTGGTGAATAAAGTTTTTCTGGCTGATGGATTCTCTGGGTGCAGGTGAATTTATGTGGTTGGATTTATTTGTCAAATAATTAATTGCCATTCTTAATTAAAAGTTTCCCAGCCATTCATCCCTGAAAGAGCGCCGGTTGTCCCAACAAATTGACGTGGTTGCCATGTGGTTGTGCAGTTGTTTCGGTGGATACAGGCACTAAACTAAACCAGTTCCATGTTTTGTCATGTGGCATAAAATGGCCACGCGCGAAAACAGAATTACTTTTTTGGCGATAAGTTCGCCTCGCCACGTTGCCGCAGCGTCATGGTTTTGGAGTTTGGCGGCACTGGCTGTTCCTCCGTCGTGCCATCCGGCCAGCCTATTTGCAAGGCGGTGACCGGTGAACCACTCGTGACAACTATGGTCGCGGAATTCTGCGACCAATAACCCGATCCTGCCGTCACCACTTGCGCGCGGCCAAGACCGGCGGAATTTTTTGCACGAACCACCGCGCCGACGCACTGCGGGTTGCCCGCACCGCCTTCGAACTTCACGCGCAGGCCGGGACGCGCGAGGAGATTGTGCATGAGCTTCGTCTGATCATGCGACAACGCTACCGCCAAATCCATCCGACCGTCGCCGTCATAGTCGGACGCGGCGCAACCACGTTGTTCGCCGTAAATTTTGATTCCCGATTCGTCGCCGCTCGCCGCGCGAAAATGTCCTCTGCCATCGCCGAGCAACAGCAGTCCCCGGCCTGCGTCGTTCCGCACCGTCTCGGTCTGCGATGAGAAAAAATTTTGCGCGAGAAAAACGTCATCGTTCCCGTCGCCGTCAAAATCGGCCACGCTCACGCCGAACGCGGGCGCAAGCTGCGCCTCGACCGGCAGCGGATGCGGCTCGAATTTCCCACCGCGATTCAGAAAAACCATCGAGCGCAGCTCGCGCGCTTCGAGCATCGAAGCGGTTTTTAATTTCTCGCCGTAAATTTTTGCGAGATCGGATTCACCGAACACCTGATGCGTCGGCGTGTTGCCACGGATGTAAGGCACGGCGGCGGCGCTGGCGTTGAGGTCGCGCTCCGGCACGACCTGGTGCGTGAACGCGTCCTCATGCGCCTCGATAATTTCCACGCGGTTCATCTCGTTCAGGTCGCCGTAGTAAATCCGCAGCGGCCGTTGCGCGTCCCAGTTTTCTTCATACTTTGTGTTCTCGCCCCAGTTCGACGCGACAAAATCAATGCGCCCATCGCCGTCAAAATCTCCGACCGCCACGCCGTTCCACCAGCCGGTAAAATTTTCCAAGCCCCACGCCGCCGTCGCGTTCGTAAAGCCGTTGCCGGTGTTGATCAAAATTTGAATCGCGCCCCACTCGCAGCCCGCGATCAAATCCGGTCTCCCGTCGCCGTTCAAATCCGCGAATACCGCCGACGTGACCATGCCCAGATTTTTCAACGCCGGCACCGTCGCCTCGGCGAGATGCCCCGCGCTGTCGCGAATCACGAGCATCGAATCCGCCGCTTCGGGATAGCGTCCCTGCCGCGCACGACCGCCGAGAAATAAATCCAAATTCCCGTCGCCATCCACATCCGCCAACGCCAGCGGGCCGGTCACGTTGTTGCCGCGCGCCGCGTTTGCGCCGATCACCCAATCGCCGCTGGCATTTTGCGCGATGAAGTGCATTGCCGTCTTCGAGGCCGGGTCTTCCCAAGTGGAAACGCCGATCACGAGCGCAACGCCGTTTGTTTTTGAGCCGAGACCCAGCACCGTCGTCTGGTCGTGGCGCGGATGAATTTGTTTTTCCGGCGCGTTCAGCAATTCAAATTTTCCCGCGCCCAGATTTTTGAACATCCCCATCCAGCCGTTCGCCGGTGCGCCGATGAACAAATCGTCCAGCCCGTCGCCATCCAGATCGAACCAACTCACGCCCGGCCCCAGCCGGCTCAAGCGATACGGCAGCAACGGCTGCGCTTCAAAATCGTTGAAAACATTTTCGTAGTTCGTGTAGTTGAGTTGCGCGCTCACGTCTGCAAACAGCGGTTCAACTTTCGCGGCCACTTTTAGCGACGCGCTCGCCGTGTTTGTTTCGCTGATGACATAAAGTTTATTCGCCCCCACGCCGCCCACTTCCGCCACGCGCCCATCGCGCCACGTCACCTGCAGTTTGTAAGGCGACCAATCCGCCCGCGCTGCAAACGCCAAAGTATAATCCCCGCCCGAGCCGTAGCGACCGCCGGAAATCATTTCCTGCTCCTGCGTTTTCTGGCCGATCAATTTTACTTTTGCGCCGACGCCAAAAACATTTTGTCCGCGCCCGTGCAGCTTCACCGCGATGCGCGGCGCGGCGCAATCGTTCCGGTAAATTTCCGGCGCGCCGTCCGCGTTGTTGATGACCACATCCAAATCACCGTCGTTGTCGAGGTCGCACAAAATCATCCCGCCGTGCGGACGTTCCGCGCGAATGCCAAATTTTTCGCCCACTTCCTCGAATCGCAAATCGCCGAGGTTGCGGAACAGTTGACAGCGCGCGTTCAGCACCGCCAATTTGCTCCGATGCTTTTCCATGTCCGCCATGGATTGCACCGTCGCCGCGTGCGCGACCTCCGTATCCGCATCCGTGTAATCCTGCAAGTTGCCGCACGACGTGAGCAGGTCGGGATAGCCGTCGAAGTCCGCGTCAAAAAAAACTGCACCCCACGTCCACTCGCTCGCCATCAGCCCGGCGTAAGGCGCGATTTCGGCAAACGTATTGTCGCCACGATTCAGAAAAAAAGTATTTTGCGGATACTGCGGCATCGGCGCGTAGCTGTTGATGTCCGGCGAACTCAATTTCAGCAACGCCCGCTGTCTCATGCGCGTCGCGTGGTTCCGGCTCAACATATCGCTCACAAAAAAATCCAGCGCGCCGTCCAGATTGACATCCGCAAAATCCACCGCCATCGAACTCGCACTCATGTGCCGTTGCGTCATCGGCGGCGCGAGCGTGAAGTGGCCGCGACCATCGTTCAGCCACAAACGATCCGGCGTTTGAAAATCATTGCAGACAAATAAGTCGGGAAAGCCGTCGCCATTGATATCGCGGAATTGCGCGGCGAGACCGTTGCCTTCCAGCGGCCCGGGCGCGGGCGAACCCGGCGGCATCGTGAAATAATTTTCGCCCGCGACTTTGAAATGTCCGCGACCGTTGTTCAAC
>JBEEMY010000308.1:0-3764 GCA_041192415.1 Verrucomicrobiota bacterium
CCGGGCGAACTGCTGGCGGCGGCGAATAAAATTTTATTCCCCGACCTGACGCGCGTGGATATGTTCATCACAGCCAAGGTGGTTTTCATCAATGCCCGCGAAGGCAAAATCATTTCCGCCAGTGCCGGACATTGTCCGCTGCTGTTCGGCGGCGAGAAAACACCACCGGCTGATGAAGCGAAAAATTCCGGGATGCCGCTGGGCATTGAGCCGAAGGTTTTTTATCCACAGACCGCGCACGCGCTGTCGCCGGGCGCGGCGGCGCTGCTGTTCACCGACGGTTTGAACGAGGCGCGCAATTCCGCCGGTGAATTGCTGGGTGAAAATAATTTGCAGGAGTTTCTCGCCGAAGCCGTCGCGCAAACGAAGGATGCAGAAGGCGCGAAGGATTTTCTGCTGCGCCGGCTCGCGGAATTTCGCGGCAGCGCGCCGCTGGCGGATGACCAGACGTTTGTTTTGATCCGACACCAATCATGAACCCCAAAAAAATTCTCGTGGCGGATGATGAAGTTTTCATGCTCCGCCTGCTGGACATGACGCTCAAAAAAGGCGGCTATGAAGTCATCAGTTGCCGTGATGGCAAAGAGGCGCTCGCCGCCGCTGCCGCGCAGTTGCCGCAGCTCATCGTGCTGGATGTGATGATGCCTGGCCTCGACGGCCTGGGCGCACTCCGGCAGTTGAAAGAAAATCCAGCCACGCGCGAAATCCCGGTTGTGGTGCTTTCCGCCAAGGGCCACGCGCTGACAAAGGTGGAGGCCGAGGCCTCCGGCGCGGTTTTGTTTTTGGCCAAGCCGTTCAGTCCGAATGAACTTTTGGGCGCGGTGCAAAAAATTCTTTTGCCAGAAAAATCTTAATCCGCCGCCGCTTTCAGTCGAAGGAGTGGGAGTTGGTGTCATTTCCCGGCTTGGACTTTCGCGCCCGCGCTGCTAACAATTTCAACGCCATGCAAAACAAATCACCCATCGCCATCCTCGGCGTGCCGTTCGACAACATCACGCTGGCGGAGACGTGTTCGCTGGCGGCCACGATGATTGAGTCGCGCTACCCACATTACGTCACGACGGTGGGCGTGGATTTTCTCGTGGCGGCGCAGGAGGACGTGGAGCTGCGAAGAATTTTGTTCGACGCGCACCTCATTGTCGCGGAAGAGAACCGCATCGTGTGGGCTTCAAAAGTTTTAGGCAATCCGCTGTCGGACTGTGTGACGGCGGCGCGGCTGATTCCGCAACTACTCGTGCTGGCGGAGGCGAAGGGTTGGCGCGTGTTCTTGCTCGGCGGCGACGACGCAGCGGCGGAAAAAATCCGCGCGCGACAGCCCAAGTTGCAACTGGTCGGCGCATTCAAGCCAGTGGAAAAACCGCTGTTGGAAATGGATCACGCGGACATCCTGCGCCGCTTGCGCGAGGCCAAGCCGGACATTTTGCTGGTGGCGTTCGGTTGCCCCACGCAGGAAAAGTGGATCAACATGAACTACCGCGCTGCCGGCGTGCCGTTCGTGCTGGGCGCGGGTTCAAACTTTGATTTTCTTACCGGCACGGGTCGGACACCGTCGCGCGGTGGCAAAAATGTTTTTAGATTTTTCTGTGCCGTGCTGGGGCAATGGTGGCGGTTGCGCTCGCGGAAAAAAACTTCTCCCGCCGCGCCAGCCGATGTCATGCCCGACCCGCACGGCAATCTGGTCGTCCGCGTGCCCGCGCGCATCGGCGCGGCGGAAGTGCAGGCGGCACAGGCGGAATGGCAACGCGCCGTCGAGAGCGGCCATGTGATGTTTGACCTGTCCGAGACGACGTTCATTGACAGCACGGGCGTGGGGATGTTGATCCGGCTGCGCAAGCGCGCGCGCGAACTGAACCGGCAATTTATTTTGATCGCACCGCGCCCGCCGGTAGTGGCGGCGCTGAAGTTGATGAAGCTGGATGAATTTTTCACCGTGCAGGCAAGCGTCGCCGGGGCGCGCATCTTGATGGAAAGTTCCGCGGGTGCCTCGCCGGTGACGAGCGGCATGGCGGCGGGCCAATTGCAAATCCGTTGGACGGGCGAAATCACCACGTTGAACGCGGTCGAACTCGGCGCCTACACGGAGTCCGAACTGTCGCAGCTTTCGGTGGGCGTGGGGGTGGTGATTGATTTGTCGCGCGTGACGTTTGTGGACAGCACGGGCATCGGGCTGATGGTGCGGTTCAAAAAAAATCTGAAGCGGCGCGACATTAGCCTGAAATTTTCCAACGTCTCGCCGTCCGTGCGCAATGTCATCCGCGCCACGCAGCTTGAGGCTTTCTTGCTGGAGAATTAATCTGCCGGCGGATGATTTTAGTTTTGCGAAGGCGCGTGGGAATGAGTATTTTGCCCGCGTTTGTCCGATGGTGTAATGGTAACACAGAGCTCTTTGGAGGCTTTATTCATGGTTCGAATCCATGTCGGACAACCACTCTCCACGCGGTTCACCCAAGCCAATCTCCCCCAGTTTTGAAATTTGGTGGTGTCAGTGCGGCTCATTTGCTGCGATGCTGGGCGCGGTCATTCACGCATGAACATTTCCTCCGCCATCTTTGATTGCAGCTCGCCCGATTTAGCGTCGTGCCCAGACGAATCGCTGCCGGAATTCGCCTTCATCGGCCGCTCGAACGTGGGCAAGTCCTCGCTGCTGAATTTTCTCGCGGGCCACGAAGGGCTGGCGCGCACCTCGCCCACGCCGGGTTTCACCAAGCTCATCAACATCTTCACGATGAATAAAACGTGGCGGCTGGTGGATTTGCCGGGCTACGGTTTTGCGGAAGGCGCGAAGAAAGACAGCGCGCGGTTCAACGCCGCCGTGTCGCATTACCTCAAGCAGCGCCCGAATCTTTCGCTGGTGTTTGCGCTGATTGATTCCGGGCTGGAGCCGCAGGAAATTGATCTGGCGTTTGTGGAATGGCTCGCGCGCAACGCGGTTCCGTTCGTGCTGGTGTTCACCAAGACGGATAAAATTTCTCCGGATGAAGTGAAGGTGAACATCGCGGCTTTCAACGTTGCCATCGCCGCGTGGTTCGCGCAGCCGCCGGCGAACTTCACTTGTTCTGCGAACGCCGGGCTGGGGCGGCAGGAGTTGCTGGGCGTCATTGATGAAGTTTTGAAGGCGATTCAAGCCGAGACCGATGCCCAGCCGGTGGAAGATAACGGGATTGAAGAAAAACGGAACATGAGCGCGCGGCAGATTAAAAAGCAGCGGCCCGACATCGCGCGGCCCTGGTAATTTCATTTCTTAATCTTGGCTTAAGGCAGACCGGTGCAAGGTAGGTGCATGAAAACGAATCCTCGCCCCACCCTCGTTCGTTTCGTCGGTTGCCTCGGTTTCATCGTCAGCCTTGCGACCGCTTTCGGCGGCGTGGCGACTAACTCTGCGCTGACGCTTTCCAAAATCAGCGGCTCCACGATGAGCCTGAACGTCAGCAACGCGGCTAACCAAGTCTGGGTCATCCAAAGTTCCAGCAACCTCACGAGCTGGGCGGAAGTGGATAGCCTGAAAATTTTCAACGGCTTTTATCATCGCAGCTACACGAACTCGGCGGGCGGAAATTTATTTTACCGTGCCTATTACGATGCGGCGCGGCAGACCAATGCCAGCACCACGACGAATGCGCTGGGCTTGCCAGCGACGAATTACAACTATGCTGCGCCGATGCTGCCGGCGAATTTTCTCGTGAACCCGATTCTCGCTGAGGACAACACGCCCGCGAACAACACCAACACCGATTGGGGCGCAACGTTGGGGCGCGTGTTGTTTT
>JBEEMY010000309.1:0-3753 GCA_041192415.1 Verrucomicrobiota bacterium
CTGGCGTTCCAATAAACCGCTGCTGAATCCACCTCGGCGAGGAATTGTTTCGCGTGCGCCTCGTTCGTCGTGACGATGCTGTCCGAGTGCGCGGAGCCGTAAAAATTAATGTGCTCAATCGCCGCCTTCAGGCCGTCCACTACGCGGACGTTCAACACATAGTCCACATATTCGGTGAACCAGTCTTGCTCGACCGCCAGCTTGATTGCCGATTGCCGATTGCCGATTGCCGATTGAACCAAGCCAAGCGAAACTGCGTCGCAACGCAGCTCGACTTTTTTATCGGCGAGCATCTGCACCATCGTCGGCAAAAACGTTTCGGCCACGGTTTTATCCACGAGCAGAGTCTCCATCGCGTTGCAGGCGGAGGGGCGCTGGACTTTGGCGTTCATCACAATGGCTTCCGCCATTTTCAAATCCGCAGCGGCATCCACGAAGACGTGGCAAACGCCTTTGTAGTGTTTGATGACAGGAACTTTGCTGCACTCGGCCACAGCGCGGATGAGGCTTTCGCCACCGCGCGGCATACAGAGGTCAACGTATTGCGTGAGCGAAAGCAAAACCGGAATCGCCTCGCGGTCGGCGGTCGGCACGACTTGAATGGCGTGTTCGGGAAAGTTTTTATGCGCGAGCTTGCCCGCTTCAATCATCGTCTTGGCGATGAGTTGATTTGAATTCAACGCCTCCTTGCCGCCGCGCAGAATCGTGGCGTTGCCGGATTTGAAACACAGGCTCGCGGCGTCCGCCGTCACGTTGGGACGCGATTCGTAGATGATGACAACGACGCCGATGGGCGTGGAAATCTTTTGCAGCTTGAGCCCGTTCGGGCGCGTGCGTTCGTCGAGAATTTTTCCAACCGGATCGGGCAGCGCCGCAACTTCGCGCAAGCCTTGCGCCATGCCGGCGATGCGTTTGTCGTCCAACATGAGCCGGTCAAGCATCGCGGAGGAAAGTCCATGGCTCGCGCCGAACTCCATGTCGAGCGCGTTGGCGGATTTGATGGCGGCGGCGTTTTTCTCCAGCGCAACGGCCATGGCAAGCAGGCAGGAATTTTTCTCCGCCGTGGTCAGCTTGGCAAGTTCGCGCGACGCGGCTTTGGCTGATTTTGCCAACTGCGTCATTTGTTCCGTCAAATTCATGTGGGGAGTTTATTTCAGATCGGCATTTGGAAAAAGCGCAAATGCGCCGGGCGCAGTGTCTTGGTTTGGAGTGCGGCGACACGTCGCCGCTTTGTAACTGGGAGACATGTCTCCCAGTTACAAAGCGCGGTCATGCCCCGCGCACTCCAAACTAGCAACCGCCCGGTCCACCTTGAACTCCAGCCGCGCAAGTTTCCGCCGATAAAACCGTATGAATGTCAGTATGTGGATGTCGCGCACCGCCTCGTCGGTCACGCCGGACACGTCCGCGACGGAAGCCGCAAAAGTAATGGCGCAACGCAAAGTGCGCCGCTTGCTCGTCGTGGAAAATTACGCGGACGGCCCGCGCCTGCTCGGCATCGTTTCGGCGAAGGATGTCATCCACGCCTTTCCGCCAAACGTGAATCCCTTCGCCATCGAAGGCCCGGATGCGCGGCTCACCACCACGACCGTCGCGCAAATCATGACCGCACGTCCGCTCACCACCACGCCCGACTCGCCCATCGAGGAAGCCGCTGCGCTGATGTGCGCGCGCAAAATCGGTTCACTCCCCGTGCTGCGCGAAGGGAAACTCGTCGGCATCATCACCGAGTCGGACATTTTCCGCGCGTTCGCAAGTTTGTTTGGCTCGGATGAAAAAGGCGCGCGCATCACTTTTGACGTGACGTTGGGCGAGGATGTTTTTGAACTGATTGGGAAACTTTCCAAGCGTCACCGGCTGAAAGTCCGCAGCCTCATCTGGACCAAGCACGATGAATTGCCGGTGTGCGTCGTGCGCGTCATCGGCGCCGATGTGGAAAAAATGTTGGAAGAACTCTGGAGTTCCGGTCATACCGTCGTAAACGTGCTGCGCTTTGCGGGCAAGGTGAACCAAACTGTTGCTGCAGCCGCCCCCATTTCAACCCAAGCCCACCACGGCTCAACAGAAAACTCTTCCGGCCTCTATCCGTCGGTGTGAGCAACGGAGCCAAATTCAATTTGCCCGAGCCGCGCCAACAATCGCCTCCGCCAATTGCTGCGCGGTCCAGTCATTGCCATCGAACTGCTTGAAGATTTTCCGCTGCCCATCCAGCACCACCGTGCGCAAATTGTGCGAGATGGAACCGCCCTCGCGCCAGAAACGCAAATCCACCTTCGGCGCGAGTTCCGCCAGCGTGTTCGTGGAAGCGACGGCGAACAGCCAGCGGTTCGTGTCCTGATCGCGATAAAAATTGCCGTAGCCGACCAGCAAGTCCGGCTGGTCCACCGCCGAATCGAAGGAGATGGAAAGCAATTCCCAGTTCGCCGGAGCGTTCGTGTCCGCCAAAAGCAGCTTCCGCGCTTCGGCAAAATTTTTATTCACACGCGGACAAAACTCCGGCAACGGACAGGTCGTGAAGAAAAATGTGAAGGCGATGGCGCGACCGGAAAAATCCGCGAGGCGAAAAACTTTTTCATCCTCGCCGAGAAACTCGTAGTCCGGCAGCACGTCGCCCGGCTTGAGTTCCTGCATCGGCACATGAAAGGTGAAAGCATGATTTGTCACTTCGCTGACGTGGTGGGCCACAAATTTAACGCCCTCAATCCAGTCGTCATCCGCCGTGACCATGAGCTTGAAAGTGATCTCATCATTCGGCCCGAGACCGGCAAGTTCATTCGTGTTGCGCACGGAGAGATCCATCGTCATCGCCGCCATATAGCCGGGAATTTTCTCATGCTTGATGGTGGCCGTGCGCCCGTTCGTCGCCAGTTCCAGAATGACACCGCGCACGTCGTAGGATTTCGCCGACGACTTTTCCGCCACCGGCGCAGATGGAGCCACCTCCTGTTTGCAACCGACCAACAGCGCCAACAGCAGCCAACCGAATAAAAAATTTGCCTTCATATTTTCAAAAACGACCGGGAAGATTGTTGGATGGCTGGACGGGAAAAGTCAACGAAGGCGTTGGTGGGTTCGGTCGCGCTGCGACCGGACTTGACCGCGCAGCAGCCACTTTGAGGTGTGAAAGCTTTTAGGTGCGCGACCGATTCCGTCGCCTGACGCTGCGCTCGGCGACGGGTTTTTCGCAGCGCGAAAAACACCACCACCGGCATTGACTGCTTCAGTCGCGACATGATTTCTAACCACCAAAAATTCACCTGTAACTGCGCCGCGCCCCTGCCCGTCTAGCCTGCATCCGAAGCCACCAACCCATGATGACATTTCCGAAACTGGCCGCCGTGACCTGCGCCATTCTGCTGCCAATCCTTGTTCGCGCCACGCCTGCGGTCACGATTTCTGAGGATGAAACCTCCTACACGCTCGCCAACGGCATCATCACCGCGCACATCTCGAAGCACTCCGGCGATTTGCTTTCGCTCGAATACAAAAAATTGGAGTTGCTCGACACCGAATCGGGACGGCAGGAAGGCTACTGGTCGCACAACGCGGCGCGCGCAGCGGAAATCATCCCGCACATCACGATTGATCCAAAAGCAAATGACGGTGAGCGTCGGGGTGATGCAGGGAAAGTGACGCCGCCAGCCTCAGCGTAATCGAAGCTCTTCCTTGACTGGATCCTCTCTCCCTTTAATTCCTGACAGAGTTTCCTCTTAGTAAAACTACTCTGTCTCGAACTCCCAGCCCCTCTGTCTG
>JBEEMY010000310.1:0-3752 GCA_041192415.1 Verrucomicrobiota bacterium
CGGTGAGCTTGGATTGAAAGTCATCGTCCGCTGCGGCCCATGGTGCCACGGCGAAGTCCGCAACGGCGGTCTGCCCGACTGGGTGCAGGCGCACAAGGATTGGAAACTGCGCTCGACCGACACGAACTTTCTCGCCGCGACAAAAATTCTCTACGGCGAAATCTCCAAGCAACTTCAAGGCGAACTCTGGAAAGACGGCGGCCCGGTCATCGGCATCCAGGTGGACAATGAATTCGGCGGCTCGCCGAATTATCTGATGGCGCTGAAAAAACTCGCCATCGAATCCGGCCTCGACGTGCCGCTCTACATCAAGACCGGCTGGCCCGCGATGAAGACGCCCGTGCCACTCGGCGAATTGCTCCCGCTCTTCGGCGCGTATCCCGACGGCTTCTGGGCGCGCAGCATCAAGCCGATGGACGGCAACGACTGGGAAAATTTCACCTTCAAACTCACGCGCACCGACACCGGCGTGGGCAACGACACGTTGAAGGTTGAGAAAAACGGCGACACATCCGGCACGGAAAAATACCCACACCTCACCTGCGAAATCGGCGGCGGGATGCCCGCGTCCTATCACCGTCGCATCAACTACGACGAGCGCGATGTCGAAGCCGTCGTGATGACGCAACTCGGCAGCGGCAGTTCGCTGCTCGGCTACTACATGTATCACGGCGGGCAGAATCCCGAAGGCAAGCTCTCCACGCTCCAAGAATCGCAGGCCACCGGCTACGCGAATGATCTGCCGGTGAAATCTTACGACTTCAACGCGCCCATCGGCGAGTTCGGCCAGATCAATCCGCAATACTACTGGCTGCGCCGCCTGCATCTGTTTCTCCACGACTTCGGCGCGCCGCTCGCGCAGATGCCCGCGACGTTGCCCGACTTGCGCGGGACGAATAAAAATGATTTCACCACGCTGCGCTGGTCAGTTCGCTCCGATGGCAACAGCGGCTACGTGTTCGTGAACAATTATCAGCGCCTCCAGCCGCTGGCCGCCAAGACGGGCGTGCAATTCAAACTGAACCTACCTAGCGGTGAGTTGGTCTTTCCGCAAAAGCCGGTATCGATTCCTGCGGATGCATTTTTCTTCTGGCCGTTCAACTTTGAACTCAACGGCGCAAAATTGATTTACGCCACGGCACAGCCGATATGCCGCCACGGCAACACGTTTTTCTTCGCGGAGATCCCCGGCGTGCCCGCAGAATTTGTGTTTGACCCAAAAAGCCTGAAGTCATCGCCTGCTGAATTTTTTGGTCTAAAACCGGATCGCAAACGTCCAACGAGTCTCAAAAGTTTGTCCGGGCAACATATTCAAATCTTTCTTTTGAACGAGGCGGATTCGCTCGCATTGCAAAAAATTGAAGACAAAGTTTCCATCGAAGTGCCTTTGAAGTTCGCAAAGCAAAAAGTCGAAACAACATCGCTCCGCACCGCCGGTCCCGCTCGTGAGATTCCGCTCGTCACCAAATCCCAGATCGCCGCTGCACCGACAGATGATGATTTCACGAATGCCGCCGTCTGGCAGATCAAGCTGCCGGCCAAGATCGACCTAGCGAAAAATCCGTTGCTCCGCATCCAATACATCGGCGACGCGGCGCGGCTGACGTTGAACGGGAAATTGATCGCCGATAATTTTTATGCCGGACGCGAGTTTGATCTGGGGCTGAAGCGCTACGGTCCGGAAATTTTCAGCGGCGACCTGCGACTGGAAATCCTGCCGCTGCGCAAAGGCGCGCCGATTTTTATCGAGCCAAAGAATCGTCCAGATTTCGGAGCGAACGACACCGTGTTGAAATTTGAGTCCGCCGAAATCGTCCAGCAAATTGGAAATTAACATCGCATGAAAAAAATCCTGACGTTCGTCATCGCAACCGCCTCCCTCGTGGCATTTGCCGTCTCGCCGGACACGACGGTCTGGCTCGCCAAACCGGCGCGCAGTTTCATCGAGTCCACGCCACTCGGCAACGGTCGTCTCGGCGCGATGGATTTTGGCGGTATCGAAGACGAACGCGTGGCGTTGAATGAGGATTCGCTCTGGTCTGGCTCGGTGCAGGACGCCGACCGCACGAACGCCGCCGCCGCGTTGCCCGAAATCCGCCGCTTGTTGCTGGAAGGGAAAAATGTGGAGGCGGAAAAACTCGTGAACCGTAATTTCACATGCGCCGGTCGCGGCTCGGCGAACGGACATCCCGGCGAAGTTCCCTACGGCTCGTATCAGACGCTCGGCGACCTGCGTCTGAAATTTTCTTACACCGACACGAATGCCGCGCCGGATTATCGCCGCGAACTGGATCTGACCACGGCCACGGCGAGCACAGAGTTTTTGCGCGGCGGCGTGAAGTTCACCCGCGAAATTTTTGTGAGCGCACCGGATCAGGTCATCGTCATGCGGCTCACGGCGGACAAGCCGGGACAACTCAATTTTGACGCGACGCTGGATCGCCCGGAGCGCTTCAAAACGGAAGTGGTGGACAAAGATGAACTGCTCATGTCCGGTGCGATGACCAACGGCGCGGGCGGTGAAGGCGTGAAATACGCCGCGCGTTTGAAAGTTTCCAGTTGGGATGGAAACGTTTCGGCTACGAATGGAATTATTTCTGTGGTGGGTGCGAATGAAGTTTTGCTGCTCATCACCGCCGCGACCGATTACGAGCGGTTTGCCAAGGTGAGCCGACGCGATGTCGCGGCGGTGGTGAAGAAAGATTTGGATGCGGCGGCGAAGAGCGATTTCAAAAAACTGCTCGCCGCGCACGTCGCGGACTACCAGAAATTTTTTAACCGCGTAAAACTGGATTTGGTTTCGACTAATTCAGAAATTTCCGCGCAGCCCACGCCGGAACGCATCGCGGCCAAAGACTTGGCGAACGATCCTTCGCTTGCAGTTCTGTATTTCAACTTCGGTCGCTACCTGCTGATTTCGTCGTCGCGTCCCGGTTCCATGCCCGCGAATTTGCAGGGGCTTTGGGCGGACACGGTTTCGCCACCATGGGGCGCGGATTATCACCTGAATGTGAACATCCAGATGATTTACTGGCCGGCGGAGGTCTGCAATCTGACGGAGTTGAACGAGCCTTTGTTTGCTTACATCGAATCTTTGCAAGCGCCGGGCGCGGTGACGGCGAAAAAATATTACAACGCGCGCGGCTGGGTGGCGCACGTTCTCGCAAACGTGTGGGGCTTCACGTCGCCTGGCGAAAGCGCGTCGTGGGGGCTGACGCCGAGCGATGCCGCGTGGCTTTGCCATCATCTGTGGGAGCATTGGAAATTCACCGGCGACAAGGAATTTTTGAAACGCGCGTATCCCGTGCTGCGCGGCTCGGCAGAATTTTTTGCGGACACGCTCATCGAGGAGCCGTCGCACCAATGGCTCGTGACCGCGCCTGCGAATTCACCGGAGAACGCGTTCTTCGTTGCCAGCAACAAGACGGCGCACGTCTGTCTTGGCCCGACGTTGGATAATCAGTTGCTGCGTTTTCTTTTTGGCGCGGTGATTGAGTCGGCGGAAATTCTCGGCACGGATAAAAAATTTGCAGCGGAGTTAAAAATGAAACGCGACCGCTTGCCGCCGACGCGAATCGGCAGCGATGGCCGCGTGCGTTCCGGCCTTGGCGATTCCTCGTGGACTTGGGGTGTACCTTCGCGCGCGGACCTGGGTCGGCTACGCGGTGGCCGGAGCCCTGGTGATGGTGCTGGGAATCCACACGGAATTGGGCGCTGGCGATGCCTCCTCGCCGGAGACGACGGCGATAGGC
>JBEEMY010000311.1:0-3751 GCA_041192415.1 Verrucomicrobiota bacterium
GAAAACGGCGGCGGCGGCGAAGAGTGAAAGCAGGTTTATTTTCATTTGATGTCGGTCAGCGGCTTGTCAAAAACCCATTCCAGCCCGCGCTGCAAACGCTCGCGGACATGGTCGGAATGTTTCCCCGGCGGCTCGTAAAAGGTGCAGGGCGAACGCCGCAACTTCAGCACCTCGTAAATTTTCCGCGCGCCGATGTTCGCCGCGAACTGATCCTGCGCCGCGCCTTCGAGATAAATTTTCTGCGCGGGCGAAAATGCCTGCCGGTTTTTCTGCACGACCGTCAGCGGATCATTCTCCAGCCAGCGCCACCAGACGGGGCGACGGAAATTTCCGTGCGTGTCGTAGAGCCAGTCGAATTCGCCTTGCCGTTTGCCATCCGCTGGCGCGTAGGCGGCGGAGAGGGCGAGCGCATATTGCACATCAAAATCTTTTGGCATGGGCAATTCGCCGGACGAAACTTTTTTCGCATCCGTCGGCGACAGTTGCGCGACAGACTTCACCTTCACCAGCGGCAAATGGCTCGTCATGAAATCCGAATCGGGACTCAACGCGATGACGGCATCAAACAAATCTTGCCGCGCACTGCCCAGCCGCAGTCCACCAAAACCGCCGCTCGAATGGCCGCCAATGATGCGTCGCACGCCGGTGAAGGGCAGGGGATGCGTCAGCTCCGCCGCCCGCACCACCTCGTCGCAGATGAAGTCCGCGTAGTTGCCCTGCGCGGGAGAATTCAAATACTGGCTGCCGCCCCAGCGCGTCCAGCCATCGCCGATGACCAGAATGACCGGCGTGACTTCGTCCGCGAACTGCTGCGTGAATTTCAGCCACGCGTTGGAATTCGCCACGAACTTGTTCGCCGAATTGCCGAAGCCCGGCAGATAATAAATTATCGGCAGCCGCGCACCGTTCGTTGCCTGCGACGGAATAAAAATGGGAACCACCCGCACGTCGGAATCGTGCAGCGGATTGTTTTTCAACGCCTGACTGTGCAGCGTGATGACTTCCAACTGCGCGGCGGGCGCGGAAAAAATTCCACCCGCCGACAGCAGCGCAAGGCATAGCCATAGTATAAATCGCATTTTTAATTCCTTAATAAATTTTCCGCAGTCAGGTGGCGCTGGCCGCGCTGCGCCCAGCGCCGTCGCCGAGCGTAGCGTTAGGCGGCGGCATCTTTCGTGCGCCTAAAGTTCTCACGCTTCAAAGTGACCGCTGCGCGGTCAAGTCAAGTCGCAGCGCGACTTGACCCGCCAAAAACTTTATACCTGCTGCCAGTCTGGCTTCTGCTCAAATACCCAGCGGTAGTAATCCTTCATCTTCAATTCCGCCGCCGCTGCCTCATCCAGAAACACCGTGACCTTCGGATGCAATTGTAACGCGCTCGCCGGATTCATCGCGGTGATTGCGCCCTCAACCATGCCTGCGACGGCGCGTGCCTTATTCTTGCCGAACGCCAGCAACGCGCAGTGCCGCGATTCTAAAATTGTCCCGATGCCCATCGTGATGACATGAAACGGCACTTCTTCCGCGCGTTCAAAGTAACGGGCGTTGTCCTGCCGCGTCTGTGGCGTCAACGTTTTGATCCGCGTGCGCGACGCGAGCGACGACGTCGGTTCATTGAAACCGATGTGTCCGTCCGTGCCGATGCCGAGCAACTGCAAATCAATGCCGCCCGCCGCCGAAATTTTTTCCTCGTAATGGCGGCACGCCGCCGGCACGTCCTTCGCCAGCCCGTCCGGGATGTGGACGTTGCCGATGTTGATGTTCACCTTGGAGAAAAGTTTTTCGCACATGAAGCTGTGATACGACTGTGGGTGCAGCGGCGAGATGCCGATGTATTCGTCGAGGTTGAACGTCGCGAGCTTGCTCCAGTCCAACTTCATCGCCGCGAGTTCGCGGTAAAGCGGTTCCATCGTCCCGCCCGTCGCGAGGCCGAGCACAGCGGTGGGTTTTTCGCGGATGGTTCGCGCCATTAGCCGCGCGGCAATTTTCGTCGCGGCCTCCGCCGTCGGTTGAATGATGATTTCCATGGCTTAAATTTTTCCGAGGCGTTGGTTTAATTTTGTTTTCACGTCATCGCGGAACTCCTCGATGAAATTCGCCGTGAACCCGGCGATGTCAAGCGCGTCATCCTGAACCAACGGCGTCAAATCCATCCCGAAAATCACCTGCGTCGCCTGGTCGGTGGAATGTGAATCAAAGAACGTCGCATTCGCCGAGCGGCGGCCCAGCGTGGCCAAGTCGTAACGCTTGCCGCCCGCGATCTGCGAGGCGAACAGGCCATTCAACTTCGCCGCCAGCTGGTCGTGGCCGCTCACGTCCATCACGACTTTCTTCGCGTCCGCCAGCCAGTCGAGGTCGCGCCACACCTCGCAGCCGATGATTTTTTTGGGGCGCTTGGATTTAGGAAGTTCGCGCAGCGCCTGAATCGCCGCCACCACCACGCCGATGTGCGTGTCATGCTTGTCCGCGAGATTGTGCGTGTAGACCACCTGCGTTTTCGTCGCCAGAAAAATTTTCTTCAAGTCATCCTTCAATGATGAATCCGTCGCGCTTTTCACCGCGCTGCTGGGAAAATCCAGTTGAATCATCGCGCCGTAGCCGCCGAGCTTCGCCGCCTGATTTTGTTCGCGCCGCCGCACCGCCATCATTTGCTCGTCGGTGAATTTTTTGAATTTTCCCGTGCGCGCACTGCCTGCGCCGTTCGTGCAAGTCACGCCGCCGAACCATTTGGATTTGCTGGCGCGACATTCCAGAATCCCGTGGAACGCCATGAACTCCAAATCATCCTGGTGCGCGCCGATGCCCAGATGCGTCACGCGCTTGAGCGCGGCGGCAACCGACTTGCTATCCGGCACAAAAACTTCCGCCGTGGAATTGTAGAACTTCATTTTAATTTTCAAAGCCGCCACCAAGTTTGGTGGGCCAAGTTGCGCTGCGACTTGGCACTGACCGCGCAGCGGTCACTTTGTGGCATGGCAAAACCCATAGGCTCGCGAAAATTCCGTCACCTGACGCTGCACTCGGCGACGGGTTTGTCGCCGCGCGACAAACTCCACCAATGTTGGTTTGGCCATGTTTCATTTTTTCTTTAACGCTGGCAAACTCGCCGCCGCCACCGCTTGCCCGACGCGCCGGGATTTTTCATCCGGCACGCGCAGCTCAATCTTCCGCGCAACTTCCGGAAAATGTCTTTTCATCACCTCGTTCGCCGTCGCAATCACGATGTCGCCGCCCTTGCCCGTCGTCACGCGGCCAAGGATGAGCGCCTGCTCGAAATCATAAAACTCCGCGTGCTGCGCCATCGTGCAACCGAGATAAATCCCGATGGTCTCGTAAATTTTTGCTGCGCGCTCGTCGCCCTGCGCCATGAGTTTCTGCACTTCCTTGAGACGCTCGGGCTGCCCCATTTTTTCCGGCAGCAAAATTTTCGCAGCAGGCAAAAGTTTGTTCACCGCCTGTTGCGAGAAATACATCACGCCCGTGCCTTTGTCGCGCGACCATTCGTCCACCGCCGCATCAGCCTGCATATCCACCGGCACAAAGGCGAGTTCGTTCAGCCAGCCGGGAATCCGCCCGTGCTTGTCCATGAAACCCGCCGCCTTGCTCGAACCCATCGCGATTGCCGCGGCCGATCATGAAATCGACACGCTGCTGGCCGCTGGCGATGATTTCGCGCGACTGGGCTTCGAACTCGAGCGCTTGGCGCCAGGGCAGCTGGCGGTGCGCGCGGTGCCGGCCGTGCTCGCGACGG
>JBEEMY010000312.1:0-3744 GCA_041192415.1 Verrucomicrobiota bacterium
TCCAGAAACGCAAGCGCGTCTGGCGTTAAAATTTCAGCCATCTGGCCGATAACGGGGGCTTTGAGTTCCATATCAGTTACGTTTGATTTCCTTGTTTGACGCCAAACGTATCGGTTTTGCGCGGGCGATGTCAAACCCGGTGACGATGGGAGTGCCTGCCTCCGGCACGGCTCGTTAGTGAGATTTTGAAACAGGCCGTGCTGGAAGCCGGCGCTCCGTTTACACCGCAGCTTTTTCGCGGTGCCATGGCGTCGCTTGCTCGTAGGCGTGTGCGAGGCGCAGCATGGTTTCTTCGCCGAACGGTTTGCCGAGCAGTTGTAGGCCGATGGGCAGCTTTGGACTTTTCGTGAAGCCGCACGGAATGCTGATGCCGCAGATGCCCGCAAGGTTGCACGAGATGGTGAAGATGTCGGACAGATACATCTGCAACGGGTCGCCGGATTTTTCGCCGATCTTGAACGCGGCCGTCGGCGAAGTCGGTGTGACGATGGCGTCCACCGTCTCAAAGGCTTTGAGAAAATCGTTGCGGATGAGCGTGCGGACTTTTTGCGCCTGCAAATAATACGCGTCGTGGTAACCGCTGCTCAAAACGTAAGTGCCGAGAATGATGCGGCGTTTCACTTCGTCGCCAAAACCTGCGCCGCGAGTTTTGGAATAAAGCTCGATTGGATCAATGCCTTCCACGCGCGCGCCGTAACGAATGCCGTCGAAGCGCGCGAGGTTCGCCGAAGCCTCGGCGGTAGCGATGATGTAATAAACCGCCACGGCGTAATCGGTGTGCGGCAAGGAAATCTCCACGATCTCCGCGCCGAGTTCCGTGTATTTTTTTACAGCCGCATCCACGGAAGCTTTCACTTCGGCGTCGAGTCCGCCGATCATGTATTCCTTCGGCAGGCCGATCTTCAAACCTTTGACGTTGCCTGTCAGCGCCTTCGTGTAATCCGGCACTGGTTGCGCCACGCTCGTGGAATCGCGCGGGTCAACTCCGCTCATCACGCCGAGCAACGTCGCCGAATCGCGCACGTCTTTGGTGAACGGCCCGATTTGGTCGAGCGAACTCGCGAATGCCACGAGGCCGTAGCGCGAGATGCGTCCGTAAGTTGGTTTCATGCCCACGCAGCCACAGAGAGCGGCAGGCTGACGAATTGAGCCACCGGTGTCTGTGCCGAGACTTGCGATGCACTCGTCCGCTGCGACCGCTGCTGCGGAACCGCCAGACGAGCCGCCGGGAATGCGCGTGGTGTCCCACGGATTGCGCGTGACGCCGAACGCGGAATTTTCCGTCGAGCTGCCCATCGCAAACTCATCCATGTTGCAGCGACCAAAAACGATTGCGCCGGCGGCTTTCAATTTTTCAATCGCGGTCGCATCGTAGGTCGAGGTGAAGTTGCCGAGAATTTTTGACGCGCAATTCAGCGGCTGACCTTTGACGGCGAGCACGTCCTTCACCGCAATCGGAATTCCAAGCAGCGGTTTTTTCACGCCGCTAGAAATTTCTTTGTCCGCTGCGTCCGCCTGCGCGAGCGCATCGGCGGCGTTGTGGCTGATGAAGGCGTGGATGCTGCCGTCCACACGGGCAATCTGGTCGAGGCAGGCCTGTGTCGCTTCGCGCGCGGAGACTTCGCGATGGGTGAGCTTGGCGGTCAGTTCGGAAATGGTGAGTTGGTTGAGCATCGGAGTTTTAACCGCAGATAAACGCAGATGGACGCAGATGAAAACAAAACGAATGAAGCGGGGAAACCGGTTCGGGCAATCTGCGTTTATCTGCGTTCATCTGCGGTGTGAAATTTATTCGACGATTTTGGGGACGATGAAAAGGCCGTTGGCCTGACGTGGTGCGTTGCGGAGCGCGTCTTCGTGCGGGAGCGAAGGGCGGATTTTGTCGGCGCGGGTGACGTTGACCATCGGGACGGCGTGCGCGGTCGGCTCGACGTTCGTCACGTCCAGCTCGCGCAATTTTTCGATGTAGCCGAGGATATTGCCGAGCTGCGCGCTGAGTTTTTTTTCCTCGTCCGGCGTGAGCGCCAGCCGCGCGAGGTGCGCGACATATTTCACATCAAGTTCAGCAGATGCCATGAAATGAGTTTCAAGTTTCAGGTTGAAAGTTTCAAGTTCAACTTTGGTTTTGAAATCTGAAGTTGCCCCCTGACTTCAAGGCGGGAAATAAAACAATGTGACGGGCGGAAACTTGACGAGCCGGCGGGGCAGGTTGTCGGAGTGCATTTATTTCAATGGCATTTGCAGGGCGCGGCGCATGACTTTGCGCGGGCTTGCGCTAAATTGTGCTCGTTCCATTTTAATAAACCATGACCGCCCGCGTTTTTTTTCCGCCCGCCACGAAAGTGGTTTCCGCTTTCGGCAAGGTGGTCATCGGTCTGTCGGTGTTGCTGGCGCTGCTGGTTCCGTCGGCCCGCGCGCTTTCCACGCTGCCATTTTATGAATCATTTCCAACTAACTACGCGGAAGGCAGCGCCTTGACGGTTTCGCCGGCGGCAACGGTCTGGGACAGCGGCAACGGCGCGGGCGCCGGGGCGGTCACCGTTGCGAGCGCCGCCGCATTGAGCAGCAGCGGTCTCGTGACCTCGAACGGTTCACGCGGATTGGTGCTCACGGGCACGCCGAGTTCCAACCGGGATCGCGGCGCGTCGTTCACGAGTCAAACGCTCGGTGCTGGCAACCCCGTCGTTTATGTTTCCTTTCTTTTCAACGTGCAGGTTCCGGCCACCACCAACCGGTTGGTTGGATACCTACGCAGCGATACCAGCCAAGGCACACCGCACGCGGGTATTTTTTTGGACGAATCAAACCAACTGTCCGTGTCCAAGAACAGTCTCACGCCCGCCGCCGCGAACACGTCCGCATTGAACAACAACCAGACCTATTTAGTGGTGCTGCGCTACAAGTGGATCAGCGCAGTGGGCGGCGATGACGAAGTGGCGCTCTGGCTGAATCCCGGCAGTTTAGGCGTCGCCGAGGGGCTGGTTCCGACGCCAACCATTTCGACCACCAGCGGTTCGGATTTGGCGACGATGGCGAGTTTCATGATCGGCAACCGATCGGCAGCCGGCGATGGCACGGCCTCCGGCACGCAGTGGATGGACGAAGTGCGAGTAGCAACCAATTGGGCAGGAGTAACGCCGAGCAACGGGACGAATCCGCCTATATCCACAAGTGCACCGGTTATTACGCTGGCGCGGCTCGCGCTGCAGGGCATGGTGCTGCGCGGCACGAACGGAACGCCCACCGGAAATTACCAAGTCATCACCAGCACGAACCTCACGCAGCCGATGACCAACTGGCCGGCGGTGGGGAATTATTCGTTTGATGGAATCGGAAATTTTGATTCAACCAATCCGGTCACGGCTGGAATGGCGCGACAATTTTTTCGCCTGCTCGTCGGCGCGACGAATCCGCCGGCGTCCACCGCGCCCGGCATCACGAACCAGCCGCAGAGCCTCACCGTGGCCGTCGGTGCGAACGCGAATTTTTCCGTGGGCGCGAGCGGCACGGCAACGCTGAATTATTTCTGGTCGTTCAACACCAACACGCCCGTTGGCGGCAACAGCAGCACGCTGGCGCTCGTTAACGTGGCGACGAATGACGCGGGCAGTTATCGCGTCGTCGTTTCCAACAGCGTCGGCACGGCGACGAGCAGCGTGGCGACGCTCACGGTTTTGATTCCGCCGAGCATCACGACGCAGCCGACCAATTTCACCGTCACCGCTAGCGGCAGCGCGGCGTTCA
>JBEEMY010000313.1:0-3730 GCA_041192415.1 Verrucomicrobiota bacterium
TTACCGGATTTATCCGGCGGATGTTTGGCAAGGTAACGCTGCGTGACAGCAGCGATGAATTCCGCGCGAAGATTTTCCGGCACGCGTTGCGTGAACGGCAGCCAGGTTGTGTTCAGCCACGTTGCGAAACCTACCACGCCATCATAGGCCACATCTTTCGGCGCGAGTTTCAATGAACGGATTTTGAAGCCCGATTTCGGTAGCCATTTTTCGTAATCGCTGGGCGCGTAAAAAAAATACGGCAGCGGCATCCGGCGAAAAAAATCGCGCCAGCGCCGCAACCGCATTTCTGGGCGGAGTGCGAGAAAAACGTTGTGGGCATTGCCCTTACCGCCGCAGGAGACCGCCAGCCGCCCGCCCGATTTCAAACCCGCCGCCGCGCCCGACAAAAATTTCTGGTGATCATCCACCCAATGCAGCGCGGCGTTGGAGAAGACAAGGTCGAATGGCGCGCCGGCCTCCGGCACGGCACGTTGAAGTTCACGCGCGTCGCCAATTTGAAATTTCAGATTCGGAAAATTTGAAGTTGGGAAAAATTTCTTCGCGAACGCAATCATCTCCGCCGAGGCATCCATGCCCACCACCGAACCACGCGGCACGGCGCGGGCGAGTTCCGCCGTCACTTTGCCGTCGCCGCAGCCGACATCCAGAATGTGCTCATCGCCGTGCAGCTTGAGTTTGCCGATGAGTTCGCGCGCCCAGCGTTGCTGCACGGCGGAATTCGCGGCGTAGGCGGCGGCGTTCCAGCCAGTTTTTGTAGCAGCCGAGGTGACGAGGCTCATTTCAATTTTGAAGCGGAAATATAATTAGAGCCTCCTCACGTCGGCAGCTACGAGATTAAATCAGCCCCGCCGTCTCCGGCCAGCCACTCAAGATGTTCAGGCTCTGCACCGCCTGGCCGCTGGCACCTTTCACCAGATTATCTTCCGCGCTCATCACGATGAGCCGGCCCGTGCGCGCGTCCAGCCGCCATGCGATTTCGCAGACGTTCGTGCCCACAACATTTTTCGTGTCCGGCAACGCCTTGCCTTCGAGGAGCCGCACGAACGGTTCATGCGCATAAGCTTTGGCGTAACACGCAGAAATTTTTCCGGCGAGCACGGCCATTTCTTCCGGCGTAGAAAAATGTTTTTCCGGCGCGAGATACAGCGTCGTCAGAATTCCCCGGTTCACCGGAATCAAATGCGGCGTGAACTGGATGGTCACTTTCGTTTTGGCGGCGAAAGAAAGTTGCTCCTCAATCTCGGACAAATGCCGGTGCTTCGGCACGCCGTAGGGGCGCACGCTTTCGTTGCACTCGCAGAAAAGATAATCCACCTCCGCCTTGCGTCCCGCACCACTGACGCCGCTCATGGAATCCGCGATGATGCCAGCGGACTTGATGAGTCCGGCTTTGAGCAGCGGAATCGTTGGCAGCAGAATGCTCGTCGGGTAGCAACCGGGCGAGGCGATGAGCGAAGATTTTTTAATCTTGTCGCGATAAATTTCCGGCAGGCCATAAACAGATTTTTTCAGCAGCTCCGGCGCGGGATGGTCGTGCGCGTAAAATTCTTTGTAAACTTCCGCGCTCTTGAGCCGGAAGTCCGCGCTCAAATCAATCACCGTGCAGCCCGCCGCGAGCAACGGGATGGCAAACTCTGCCGCAACTCCATGCGGCAGCGCGAGGAAAACCACGTCCGCCTGCTTCGCCAAAATTTTCGCATCCGGCTCAGTGAAGCGGAGGGTTTTGGATTTTGGATGGCTGGCGAACTTGGGAAAAATCTGCGCGAGCGTCTGGCCGGCGTTTTGGCGCGATGTGACAGCAACCAGTTCCGCGTGCGGATGGTGCAGGAGCAGATTGACGAGTTCTTCGCCGGAGTAACCCGACGCGCCGACGATGGCGACTTTCTTCGTTTTCATTTTCAAAAAATTTAACCACGAAACAGACGAACTACACGAAAAATAAAAAACCCGCTGACGTGAGCCAGCGGGTTTGAAAACTGCAACAGATCAGCGTTTGCTGAACTGGAAGCGCGCGCGGGCGCCGGGCTGGCCGTATTTCTTACGTTCACGTTCGCGAGGATCGCGGGTGAGGAATCCTTCCGCTTTCAATGCGGGGCGGAGATTCGCGTCAAACTTGAGCAGCGCGCGGGAAATGCCGTGGCGCACTGCGCCGGCCTGACCTTGCGGGCCGCCGCCGGAGACATTGACTTTCACGTCGAGCTTGTCGCCCGTGCTGGTGACGGTCAACGGCTGGGTGACAATCGCGCGCTGGGTGTCCAGCGGGAAATAGTTTTCAAAGGCGCGGCGGTTGATGGTGATCTTGCCGCTGCCGGGCGCGATACGAACGCGGGCGACGGAGGTCTTGCGACGACCGGTGCCAAGGAATTCATTGGAAGTTTTAGTGGCCATACAAAATTTTAGTTAGCGGCTTTGAGCACGGACGGCATCTGCGCGTCGTGATCATGTTTCGGTCCTTTGAAAACTTTCAGCTTGGTGAGGAGCACGCGGCCGAGGCGGTTCTTGGGAATCATGCCTTTGACGGCGTGTTCAATCAGCTTCTCGGGCTGCTTGGCGCGCACCTGTTCGACGGTGGCGTATTTTTCGCCGCCCTTCCAACCGGAATAGCTCATGTATTCCTTGGCGGTTTCTTTCTTGCCTGTCAGGCGGACTTTCTCGGCGTTGACGACGATAACGAAGTCGCCTGCGTCGAGGTGCGCAGTATAGATGGGTTTGTTCTTGCCGCGCAGAATGTCAGCGACTTGAACGGCCAGACGACCAAGGACCGCGCCATCGGCATCAATGACGTGCCACTTACGCTGGTCTAAATTTACTTTCGGCAAATGCGTTTTCATTTCAAATCCCAATTAAAGGGACGCGGAATTTATCAAACGAACGGATGAAGTCAACAGGCGATTTCCGGTTATTTGGTTGTCTGGCGGCAAACCAACCCATCGCCAGCGAACGAAACCATTGAACCCCTCATTGGCGGGCCGCTGGGAATTCCCAGAAAGTGTTTTTGGGTCGGCTTAAAAAATTACCAATTGAAAAGCATCGGCTGGAACATCAAATTGAGCGGGCTTCCTAAACGATGACCTTAAAAATGAACCGCTTATTTCATCTGGCACTCGTTCTCGGCGTCGCCGCGTGGGCGATGTCGGGCTGCACAATCTGCTCGCCTGCGTAAGCCTCGACAAATGAATAAACGTTCTGCCATCCGCCTGTTTCTTCTGGTCTTGAGTTGCACCGCTGCAAACACCGGCTTCAGCGGAGTGACCAATTCATTTTTGCCGACCATTCCCAATTCGGCTCCTGCGCCCAAGCCCGCGCCACCCGGCATGGCGTGGATTCCCGGCGGAGAATTTTCCATGGGCAGCGATGGCGCGGGCGAGGCGTTGTGCAGCCTTCGCGGAGTGACGCGCGACGCGCAACCAATCCACCGCGTTTATGTGGACGGCTTCTGGATGGACAAGACGGAGGTGACCAATGAGGAGTTTGAAAAATTCGTGAAGGCCACCCGCTACGCCACTGTGGCGGAGCGCGTGCCGACGGCGGCGGAAATTCCCGGTGTGCCGCTCGAAAATCTGGTCGCGGGCTCGGTGGTCTTTACGCCGCCGCCCGGTGCGGTTTCGCTCAATGATGTTTCCCAATGGTGGCGCTATGTGCCGGGCGCGAACTGGCGGCATCCGGCTGGCCCGGATAGCGATTTGAAGGGGCGCGAAAAATTTCCCGTTGTTCACGTCGCCTTTGC
>JBEEMY010000314.1:0-3727 GCA_041192415.1 Verrucomicrobiota bacterium
TAGAGCTTGGGATTTTCAGGAGACCAAAGAACGGGTGATTCAATTTTACATCCATGACTATATGTGTCCGTTCCGGGAGCAGATTCCTCAATCATGAGCGCCCCAGCTTCCTTGGTGATTTTTCCGTCTGGTGCAATGATGTTCCAATTGATGTCCACGCGGGCGTTAATCGGTTTGCTTAACAACGTCGTTCGCATTTGAATTGTGGCAGAACCTTTCGGCATATTATTTTCAAATGTGCTCCACACAAAAACCCCATCCGGCGCGATAGCCACCGGCGCAGTCTTGTCCAGCCAGACGTGGCGGTAGATGCCCGCGCCTTCGTAAAACCAGCCCTCAAACTTCGTCGCGTCCACGCGCACGGAAATCACGTTCTTGCCGCCGAAATGCACCACGTCCGTGATGTCCTCGCGGAACGGGTAGTAGCCGCCCTCGTGCCGTTTCACGAGCCAGCCGTTGACCCACACCGTCGCGTCGCGGAACACGCCGTCGAAGGTCAGCCAGATGCGCTTGCCGGAATCTTCCGCCGACAGTTCAAACGTGCGGCGATACCAGCCGATGCTGTTTTTCTGAAAGCCCGGCCCGACAGGCTTGAACCCGTGGCTCGTGTCGGAGTTTTTATCGAACGGCAATTCAATCGCCCAGTCGTGCGGCAGGTCGAGCGCGCGCCACGAATTGTCGCCGAACTTTTCCGAGGCCGGGCCGGTGCTCGCGCCCGCTTTGTCCAGATGCAGCGCACCCGGCCAGTCGTCGCCAAGATGAAACTTCCAGTTCGCGTCGAGCGAGAGATGTTCGCGCTGAAAATCAGCGGCGAAGGAATTACAAGTGAACGCTGCGACCGCGAGCAGCCGGACAAGAGCCAGAGGGTGGAATTTCATTCGCCAAATTTGAGCAACTTCGTGCCGCGAGGCAAACTCATTTGCTTACTCTTTCGGGTGATTTGATGTCGTCTATTTTGATGATAGACGGAAGCTGAAATTGGCTGGTGGACATGGCTGCGCTGCGGCCATGTCTGACCGCGCAGCGGGCACTTGGGCGAACTTTCTTACGTTCGATTCCATCGCCTGACGCTCCGCTCGGCGATGGCTTTGCCGCAGCGCGGCCAAGACCACCAGCAATTATTACGCGCGTGCTGGATATTTCGTGGTTCCAAAAAATCTTTCTGCTAATTTTTCCGCATGGCTGAACTTGATCCGCAACTCGATAAATTTCTCCGCCGCCAGCCAAAGCTCGGCAAAAATGTTTTCATCGCCAAGACCGCCGTCGTCATCGGCGACGTGACGCTCGGCGCGCATTCCAGCGTCTGGTATGGCGCGGTGTTGCGCGGCGACATCAACCGCATCGTCGTCGGCCACCACACAAACATTCAGGACAACGCCGTGCTGCACCTCGCGGACAACTTTGCGTGCGAGCTTGGCAATTGGGTCACGGTCGGTCACAGCGCGGTCGTCCACGCGTGCAAGGTCGGCGATGAAGTTCTGGTTGGCATGGGCGCGGTGATTCTCGATGGCGCAGTCATCGGCAAACAATCCATCATCGGCGCGAAGGCGCTCGTGACCGGCGGCACAAAAATCCCGCCCGGCTCGCTCGTGCTCGGCGCACCCGCGAAAGTCATCCGCAAGCTGACGAAGGCAGAACGCGCGGGCTTGAAATGGTGGGCGCAGAAGTATGTGGACAACGGAGCCTACTGCCTGAAACACAAGATTGGTGTGGGTGCGCCGATTCCGAGTAATGGGGCAGCAATCTAAACCGGGTGGAGTTTGTCGCGCTGCGACAAACTTTGCCTGCGGAGCAGGCACTTTGGGGCGTGGCACGTTTTTGACTCACGAACGATTCCGTCGCCCGACGCTGCGCTCGGCGCCGGGTTTTTCGCAGCGCGAAAAACTCCACTGCAAAACTCACGCGTAGCGATCAGGCGAGAGCTGGCTTAAATCAAACGACGGCTTCTCGCCGCTGACGATTTCGCCGACCAGCTTGCCAGTGATGGGTGAGAGGCTCATGCCCATCATCGCGTGGCCGGTGGCGAGGATGAGGTTGGAAAATTTTCGTGTGCGACCGAGATACGGCAGGCCATCCGGCGAACACGGCCGCAGCCCGCGCCACGGCCGAACGCCCGTAAAATCTTCCGGCGCGAATTTTGGAAAATATTTCGCCACCGCCTTGATGATGCCCTGCACGCGCACGGAATTGATGTCTTCATTCAGCCCGGAAATTTCCATCGTGCCGCCAAAGCGCAGCGACGAACCCATCGGCGTCACCGCCATGCGCGCCTCGGTGAAGATGGAGCAAAGCTGCGGGAGTTCACGCGGTTGCGGGAGCGTGAGGCTGTAGCCTTTGCCAGCTTGAATGGGAATTTTCAAACCGAGTTCCTTCGCCAGCAACGGCGACCACGCGCCGCCGCACAAAATAATTTCGTCCGCCGCAAACTCGCCGTGAAATGTCTGCACCGTGGAAATTTTTTGGCCGGCGATTTTCAGTCCGGTGACTTCCGTGTTCCATTTGAAAACTACGCCCAGCTTTTCCGCTTCGGTTTGCAGCGCGGCCAGGTAGCGCGGCGGTGTGAAGTGCGCGTCCTTCGGAAAATAAACCGCGCCCGCCACCTCCATCGTCACGTCGGGGTCGAGCTTGGCGACTCGCTTTGCATCGAGCACTTCGGCAGGAACGCCGAGCTGGTTCGCCTGCGCGGCGAACTTCGCCTCCTCATCCAAGCCGTGCTGCGTTTTGCAGAGCATCAGCAAGCCACGCGTGACCAGGCCGATTTCGTTTTGCGTTTGCGCGGCAAATTCCTCAAACAGCGCGCGGCTGGCAAAATTCAAATCGCGCAGCAACGGCGCGCTGCGGCGGACGTGTTCCGCATTGGCCGCGCGCCAAAATTTCAACGCCCAGTCAAACAATTCGCCGTCCAATCGCGGCTTGATGTAGAACGGCGATTCAGGATTCCACATCCACTTCAAACCGAGCTTCACCATGCCCGGCGCGGCGAGCGGCACAAAATGGCTTGGCACAATCATCCCCGCGTTACCGAACGAGCAGCCGTCGCGCTGCGCGCCGTGGCGTTCGATGACCGTGACGCGATGGCCGCGCCGCGCGCAATGCAGCGCACACGAAAGCCCAATCGCCCCCGCGCCGATGATGAAAACATTTTTGCTCATGCGCGAATGCCCCAACAGAACGGATCTTTCTCGTTGAGCAGCAGCGTGGCTTCGGCATTGACGTGCGCGGAGCCGGTGATGATGGGAACAATTTCACCGCGCTCGCGGTTGAGCCAGCGGAATTGTCCGGTGAACTGGCTGCCGAGAATGCTTTCCTGAATCCACGTTTCACCTTCGCCGAGTTTTCCATCCGCTGCGAGGCACGCGAGCTTGGCGCTCGTGCCCGTGCCGCAGGGCGAACGGTCGTAAGCCTTGCCGGGACACAAAACAAAATTCCGCGAGTCGCCGCCGTTTTGCGGCGCGCCGAACAACTCAACGTGATCCACTTCGGGGAAACCCTGCGCGTTCACCGCCTGCCGGATGCGCCAGGTGAAATCCGTGAGCGCCTCGACGTTCGCCAACGCGAGTTCGTGTCCATGTTCGCTCACGAGAAAAAACCAGTTGCCGCCCCACGCGATGTCGCCGGAAATTTGTCGAACACCGGGAACATCCACGGAAACAGATTTGGCTTTGCGAAAGCTCGGCACGTTCGCCACGGAGACTTTGCCGTTCGCGTGCAGCGTGGCGGTGACGAT
>JBEEMY010000315.1:0-5650 GCA_041192415.1 Verrucomicrobiota bacterium
GTGAACGCGCCGGAAAAATCCACGAAGTCCGTCCCATTCGTCGAGAATTGGAGCCGCCCGTATTTGCTGCCGGTGCCGGGCGACTCGGAACTCCAACTGATGACGATGTTTTGCTTGCCGACGGTGCTGACGGCGAATTGCGCTCCGCGAGTTTTATTTCCCGCGCCCTGCGCCGGGTAAGTCGCCGTGTTCCAGCCGGAATTGTCCGTGGTGCCGGCTGGATCATAGGTCGTGTCGCCGGTGGCAAAAGTGGCGGTCGCACCGCCGACCAACGAGGCTGTGCCGCCACCGCTCAAGGGTGTGGTCGTCCCGGTCGCTACGTTGGCATCAGGTGCCAGACTGTTGAAATTCCACTGCCCGAATACAGTGGGATTGGTAATCACAATCGTCAGCGCCGCCACGGCGCTCGTCACGCTGCCGACGGAATTGCTGATCACGACAGAATAATTTCCATCGCTGCCGGGCTGGACATTCGGAAGGACAATCGGATTAGTGGTCGCGCCGGAAATAACATTCGTGCCGTTGAACCGCCACTGGTAGCCGAGCGGCGCAGTGCCGGTCACGCTCACGCTGAACGTGGCGGGCTGTCCAATTAAAATAGTTTGCGCCACCGGTTGCGACGTGATGCTTGGCGGCGCGTTCGTGACGAGCAACGCCACGGCGGAACTGGTGACGCTGCCAAAGGAATTCGTGATGAGCACAGAATAATTTCCATTGTTCGTGAGTTGCGCGTTGGCGAGCGTGAAAGGATTCGTCGTCGCGCCGGAAATATTTGTGCCACTGAAACGCCATTGATAATTCAACGTGCCGCTGCCGGTAGCCGTGACGGTGAATGAGATGGCCGAGCCGACGGCGTTCGTTCGTCCGGCAGGTTGAGCGGTGATGACGGGCGGATTCGTCGCGGGGCTGGCGAGGATGGAAAAATCTTTGATGACGGCCATGTGCTGCGCGAGACCGGAGTCGGCGGACTGCACGGGCGGAAAACTGGTCAGCTCGGTGGCGGTATAGACACGCGAGTCGAACACTAAACCATTCGGATAATTCAGCGCGGGGAAAACCGTGGCGGTTTCAAAATTGGTCAGCGACAGGCTGCACAAAACATAATCGTGAGCGGAATTGCGATTCGCGCTGGTATCGGAGTTGCCGTTCTTGTCCACGGGAACGGGAAAGTCAGCGAGATAGCCGTTCCAACTGGTCACACAAGATTCCGTGCGCGTGCCGGCATTGAAATCGCCCGCGACGACGGCCCAGGCGTTCGCCGGAAAATTTGCCTGCATGAGCGTTTTCAGATTCGATGCTTCCGCCGCGCGATTGCCAGAGGAGCTGGTCAGGAAATGCACGCTGACGATGTAAAGATCGTTGGTTCCTGGCAAATCAATCTGTGCCCAGGCAAAACCACGGTTGGCCACGAGCGTATCGGTCCACGAACCGGAGGCGATAATCGGATAGCGGCTGATGATGCCGTTGGGGATATCGCCGCCGCCGTTGAGCGGCTCGCGAAAGTAGGAAAAGTTCGTGCCGAATGCGGCATCCACCATTTCGCGCATGGCGGCGGGCGTGCTGGTGCCAAGGCCGTTGGTGCTGGTGTAATTAAATTCCTGAATGGCGACCACGTCCGGCAGCGTTCCCTGAAAAATCCGCAGCGCGAATGGCTGGTAGCTCTGCGTGTTGCCGTTCAAGTTCGCCGCCATGATGCGCACGGTGACATTGCTCTGGGCCAAGGCTGGGGTGAGCAGAAACATTCCGCACGCGAGCAAAATAATTCGCGCGCAACTCCAAACAACGGGTGCAATCCTCATTCTGCATTTATTGTCACCCGTTGCGGCCAAAACTCAAGCGGACTTTCCAGCATGAATGTGAACTGGACGACTGCGCGTGATTTGCTATGATGCAGCCGTGCCGAACCACACCAAAGGCGCGGGTAGCAGTCCCGCCAAATCTCCGCCGTTCGAGGAGGCGTTGCAAAAGCTCGAAGCCGTCGTCGAAGCGATGGAATCCGATGATTTGCCACTGGAAACCTTGCTCGCGAGATATGAGGAAGGCGCGAAGCTGGTAAAAATCTGTCAGGAAAAATTGGCGAAATTAAAGCCGCTGGCTTTTGCTGAACAAGAATAATCTGGCCACAGATTTTCACAGATGAAACACAGATTAACTTTAGTTGAGCGGCAAAAAATTATCTATGTTTCATCTGTAGCCATCTGTGGCAAAAAATAAATTTATATGAGTCGCTACTTAGACATGGTTGACGCGCCCGAGCACGTCAAAAAACTCACCATCCCGCAACTGCAAGAACTCGCGGCGGACATCCGCACCGAGTTGATCGAGGGCCTCGCCAAGGGCGGCGGCCATCTCGGTCCGAATCTTGGCGTGGTCGAACTGACCATCGCGCTGCACAAGGTTTTCACGACACCCAAAGACAAATTTGTCTGGGACGTGAGCCATCAGGTTTATGTCCACAAAATTTTGACCGGACGCAAAAGCCGTTTCCGCACCATCCGCCAGACGGATGGCTTGAATGGTTTCGCGCTCCGCACCGAGAGCGAACACGATTCCTTCGGCGCGGGTCACGCGGGCACGGCGTTGTCCGCTGCGCTCGGCATGGCGGCGGCGCGCGACAAACGCGGCACGGATGAACAAGTGGTTTGCATCTTCGGCGACGCGGCGTTGACGAATGGCATTTCTTTCGAGGCGATGAACAACGTCGCGCACACGACGAAAAAATTCATCGGCATTCTCAATGACAACGAGTGGAGCATCGCAAAAAATGTCGGCGCGATTTCCGGTTATCTCAACAAGCTCATCACCAATCCGAGTTACAACAAGCTCGCGAAAGAATTTGAAAGTTTCGTGCGCCGGTTGCCGAAAGGCGAACTCGCCATCCAGCTCGCGCATCGCGCCGAAGGCGGCGTCAAAGGCGCGATCAACAGCGTCGGTTTGCAGCAGACCACGCAGGCGATTGACACCGACGGACGCGGCGGTCACGGCAGCCCGGTGTTCTTTGAAGAAATGGGCATGCGTTATCTCGGCCCGATTGACGGGCACAATTTGCCACTGCTCATCAGCACGCTGGAGTTCGCCAAGCAGTGCGATCATCCAATTGTCATTCACGTTTTAACACAGAAGGGCAAAGGCTATGAAGCCGCGTTGAAATTTCCTGAAAAATTTCACGGCCTCGGTTCTTACGACGCAAAGACTGGCGAAACGCCCGCGAGCAAACCCGGCTCGCCGCCCGCATATCAAGACGTGATGGGCCAGACAATGATCAAGCTTTGCAAAAAGAATGTGGACATCGTCGGCCTCACCGCTGCGATGCCCACCGGCACCGGCATGAAGCATTTGGAAAAGGCGATGCCCGAACGCTATTTCGATGTGGGCATTGCGGAAGAACATGGCGTTATTTTTGCAGCAGGAATGGCGACGATGGGTTATCGCCCGGTCGTGGCGATTTATTCCACGTTCCTCCAGCGCGCTTACGATTGCATCCATCACGACGTTTGCTTGCAGGATTTGCCCGTGATTTTTGTCATGGATCGCGCCGGACTTTCCGCGAACGACGGCCCGACGCATCACGGCCTGTTCGACATCTCCTATCTGCGCTGTTTCCCGAATGTCATCGCGATGGCTCCCGCCAACGAAGACGAACTCGCGGACATGATGCTCACTTGCACGACCATCAATCATCCGACGTTCATCCGCTATCCGCGCGGCACGGCGGAAGGCGTGCCGATGAAACCCGAACCGCAACTCATCGAAGTCGGCAAGGCGAAGATCACGCAAACTTTTACGAATAATAAAAAACGCAAAGTCGCGCTGTTCGGTCTCGGCCCGATGCACGCCATCGCGCTCAAAGCCGCCGCGCAACTCGCGAACGAAGGATTTGATTGTGCCGTCATCAACCCCCGCTTCACCAAGCCGATTGATGCCGCCGCGCACGAAACTTACGGCCACGAAGCCGACCTCGTCGTGACGCTGGAAGATCACGTCCTCATCGGCGGCTACGGCTCGGCGGTGTTGGAACTCTTCAGCGAAAAATCTGTGGCCACGCCGGTCATCCGCATCGGCTGGCCGGATAAATTTATCGAACACGCCACCACGCAGGACGAACTCCGCCTGAAATACGGCCTGTCCGTCGAGAACACCGTCGCCCGCGTGAAGGCGCAGTTTGCAGAACCTGCCTTGACGAAGAAGCAGCTCGCGATTGCGTGAGATGAAATTCCGTCCGTCAAAAGCTCCATCGGCGTTCACGCTGATGGAGCTTTTAGTTTGTATCGCCATCATCGCGGTTCTCGCGGCGTTGTTGTTGCCAGCGCTTTCAGGCGCGAAGCAGCGGGCGCAGCGGATTCAATGCGTCAATAATCTTCAACAACTCGGAGTTGGCCTGCAGGTGATTCTCTCCGAAGCGCATGCCTATCCTTTGGAAGGAGGCACAAATGGCTTTTGGATATCTCAACTCGGAAAGCAAGGACTTAACGACAACCGTCCATGGACCAATTATATTTACGATGGTATCTGGAAATGTCCAACAGCCCGATTTCGTAACCCTGGCAACTTCTATCCGGTTTGTTACGGCTATAATTCCAGCGGAATTATCCATGACGGTAGCGAGGATAACAGCCTTGGCCTCGGTGGGAATACCCGCTCTCAAATTCCTCTCAGAGACTCCGGTGTAACCCATCCATCGGATATGATGGCCATCGGGGATATCTCTGGCGGAGGAATCACCCTGATTTGGCGTGGTGAAAATTCATTGCCAACTCGAGATAATGACGATTTGGATTTTCAACGACGCCACCAAGGCAAAGCCAACGTGGTCTTTTGCGACGGCCACGTTGAATCGCCGACGTTGAAATTTCTTTTCGAGGCCACCAGCGACGAAGCCCTGCGCCGCTGGAACCGCGACCACCAACCCCATCGTGAACGCCTCGCGCCGTAGCCCGACTCCCAACGGGGTTGCGACCATTTTCAAAACGAAACCGACACAACCCCGTTGGGGTTAAAAATCATTTTCATCTCTAACCCAGGGTAGCTCGCGCCTCCCGCCTTCGCTTCGCTACGGCGCGGCACGCGCAACCCTGGGCTGAATGACTCAATCCCGTTGGGATTGGCGAACACCCACGCTGAATCGCCGCCGTTGAAATTTCTTTTCGCCGACACCAGCGACGAAGCCCTGCGCCGCTGGAACCGGTCTTTGCAGACGGCCACCACCAACCCCACCGCGAACGCCTCGCGCCGTAGCCCTCATCTGGCATGGCCACGCATAACACACGGCATCGCCAGATTTTGACCAGCCCCAAATGGTGTTCGCTTTACCGTGCTGCAAAACCATGTTGTCGCCGAACGGCGGGAAGACTCAGGGCAACGGCGATGCCCAAGCCGTGAAGAAAATTCTGACGCATGATTTAATTCGCGCTGGCCGGATGCGCCGATGCGCCGGGCGGGTTGGAACGGAAATATTTGGCGGCCGCTTCCGTGCGGCAACGCACATGGAGCTTTTCGTAGATGTGCATCAGATGTGTCCGCACCGTGGTGGAGCTGATGAAAAGCCGCGCGGCAATTTCCTTGTTCGGGCAGCCTTCCGCCACCAGCGCGAGAATTTCCATCTCGCGCGGCGACAATTGATCCGTGTCATTCGCATCCAGCGGCTTGGGCA
>JBEEMY010000316.1:0-3711 GCA_041192415.1 Verrucomicrobiota bacterium
CGCGATCTTGTAATGGTCCGGGTCGCGCGTGGCGCAGACGAGGTCCACGATGTAATCCTTCACCTTGTCGTCCACGTAAATGTCGTTGATGACTTCGCGCGCCTTGAGGATTTGCGCGGGCGTGACGACCGCGCTGCAAGTCGGCTGGCCGGAAGTTTTCGCCATCGTCTCCAGGATCTGTCGCTCGTCCGCGCGCGACGGGTAGCCGATCTTGAGCTTGAGCATGAAGCGGTCAACCTGCGCTTCGGGCAGCGGATACGTGCCTTCCTGCTCGATGGGATTTTGCGTGGCGAGCACGAGGAACGGTTCGTCGAGCTTGTAGGTCTGGTCGCCGATGGTGACCTGTTTTTCCTGCATGGCTTCGAGCAGTGCGCTCTGCACCTTGGCGGGGGCGCGGTTAATTTCGTCAGCAAGGACGAGATTCGCGAAGACCGGGCCTTTGCGCGTGGTGAAGCCGCCGGACTGCGGATTGTAAATCTGCGTGCCGATGACGTCGGCGGGCAGCATGTCCGGCGTGAATTGCAGGCGCGAGAATTTGACGTGCAGACAATTCGCCATGGATTTCACGGCGAGCGTCTTCGCCAGACCGGGCACGCCTTCCAAGAGAACGTGACCATTGGCCAGCAGCCCGATGACGAGCCGTTCGGTGAGATATTGCTGGCCGACAATTACCTTGCCGAGTTCGCTAAACAGCGGCTGGGTGAAGCTGCTGGCTTCCTTGACCGCTTCATTGATGGCGTTGATTCCAGTATTCATTTTTGATTCGTTTTCCGATGGACGACATTCTGACAATCAGTTTGCCATCGTGTTCAACCAAATTTACCGACACCTTCGCTGGGAGCGCTGGCATCCTACCGGCGTTCCCGGTCTGCCTCAAGTTACGCGCCCGGCAACACTTCCGCCTGCTTCCGATTCAGCCAACCAATCTTGCCGGCGCCGTTGACGACCTGCACCCAATTGTCATGGCGATCCAACGCGCGCAACTCCGCGCCGTCGCGGACGGTGAACGTGCTTTGCGCCTCTTCAAACGGCCCGCTGCGCGCGACGGCTCCATCGGCAGTCACGATGGCGATGGCTGAATTAAAATGGTTCGCCGCCTGCAACGCCAGCACGGTGCCGGAAAAAATCGTCAGCACCACGGCCAGCCGCGTCGCACTCCGCAGTTTGGGCGCGAGCGCAGGACGAAGCTGTTGGGCAGCGAGCAGCGCAAACATCAGCCAAAAGAAAATCATCGTGAGCACCGCTGCTTCGTTCAGCGTGAGTGCGCTGACCCAATTCTGCCAACGGCTTTCGTGCAGCGTTGCGCCTTGAACTTGGTTGCGGACGAAGGCGAGGTTGGCGCGCGTCTCCGCCTCGCGCGGCGCGAGTTGCGCGGCCTGCCGATACGCCGCGATGGCTTTGCCCAGATGACCGGACTTGAATTCTGCATTGCCCGCATTGAACAACAGCGTTGGCGACTGCGCTCCCGCTTGGAGAATTTTTTCGTAGCCCAGTGCCGCGTCGGAAAATTTTCCCTCGGCGTAGAGCTTATTGGCGGCTGAAAAATCTGCGGCGATGTCCGCCGCGCAAAGACTTCCGGCAAAGAGGAGCGCGAGCAACCAACTCAAGTAGCAGCCGAGGCGAGTCGGCTCCAACTTAATTTTGATTTGAGCGAACTCACGTTCGCTGCTACGAGATTGAGATTTCACGCCTTCACCTCCTGCAATTCGCCAACGACCTGCTCAAATTTTGCCGCGACGGAATTCAACTCGCCCGTGCCGCGCACGGGGGCGTAGCGGGCTTGGTTGCAAAGCTGGAACAATTCATGCAACGCATCCCGCGTTACCTTGGATGCGCGGTGTAAAACGGCGGGTTCATCAATCACGCTTTCAGTGATGGCCGAGGCAGGACAATCGAGCCGTTCGCCGAGTTGCTCTTGCAGCAAGCGGAACAGCAGGGCGAAAAATTCTTCAGACTTATTTTCGCCCGCGAACTTTTTCAAGTCTCGCAAACCGTTTGTCACTAGCTGCGAAACCGAGCGTTGACGGCGCAGGCGCGGGTTGTTCGCCAGACTGTCGGTGCGTTTGCGCCAGACGAACGCGGCGAGAAACGCCAGCACCGGCACGGCTTGCGCGGCGAGAAAAAACGGGCGGAGAATTAACGGCTCGACGGAATCTCGCCCCACCACTGTCTGCGTGAGCGTTCCCAAATTTTCTTTGATGGGCAAAATGTCCGGCACGGGTTTTTCTTCCGCCGGATTTTTATTTCCCGCCATCGCCGGCAGCGGAGTGGAGCCAGCGGCCTTGACCACGAGCGGGACGGCGGCCTGCTTCAGCGTATGGTATTGGCCGTCTTCGGGATTGAAGAAGGCGAAGGTCAGCGGCGGCAGTTGATTCACGTCGGAATTTAGCGGCGAGACGATCTGCTCAAAAGTTTTCATGCCTTGAAAACCGAACTGGTCGCTCGTCTCCAGTTTGCTCGTGGGCGGATAGGTTTTGAAATTTCGCCACGCGTCTTGCGCGGGCAGCGTGAGCGAGTCCAGCGAGCCACGCCCGGAAATTTGCACGCGCACCGTCACGGGATCGCCTACGGTCACGGTCGTCGGCCCGGCGGTGGCGGTCATCGTGAAGCTACCGACGGCGCCGGTGAAATTCGCGGGCTTGTTTTCCTCCGGCAACGGCTGCGACTGGACGTTCACCGCCTCCGTCGCGAGCGTGACTTGCCGTTGCTCGCCAAAAAATCCGCCGGGCAACACCACGACGACGTTCGCAGTGAACGGCCCGAGCGTGAGTGCCCCGGTCTTCACCGCCGTCAGTGGCAGCAATACCGGAATGACGGTGTAGCTGCGGTTGCCCGCCTGCACGCGGCGTTGCTGGTTTTGCAGCATCACGGTTTTGCCCGCGCTAAATCCGTCCGTAGCCGAGCCGGTGAGTTGAAAGTTGCCAATGTTCTGCACGTCGTCGCGCAAATAAAGTTCCAACTGCGCCACGGCGGATTCGCCGCTGAAAATTTTCGCCTTGGGAAAATTTAATTTTAGGAACGCGACTTCGTTGCCGGAGTTGACGGCGGCGGCAGACGGCGCATTGACCTTGCTGACGATTAATTTCAGCGGCGTGCTGGTGAGTTGTTGGCCGCCCACGTCGGCGCGCATCCCCGGAATGGTAAATTCGCCGACGCGTTGCGCGGTCACCAAGTAGTTGTAAGTGACGCTGGAGCTGGTTTGGCCGTTGATGAAACTGAAGGCGCTCGACGGCCCGACGTATTGGATTTGCAAGCCGGCAATGGTCGGCAGGCTCGGCGCATCCTGCGGTTGGAAGCCCTCAAATTTGAGCGAGAGCGTGGCTTGCTCACCTAGCGTGAGCGCGTCACGGTCGAGCGACGAGGTGAACGAAGCCGCCCACGCCGCGCTGTTGAGCAGCGTGGCGACGACGAGCGCGCACCAGATTTTTGGAATGAACCGCATGGTTTCAATTCGTGATTTCAGACAGACCACGGTTGAAAATGTTCACGAATTTTTTAGCCCGAAGGAAGTCAAAATCAAGCCCGGCTTTGATACATCGCCACCAGCGCCGCGCCAATGGCCTGCGAGAGTTCACCCAGTTCCGCCGGCACGATCCAGGGCTTCCTGGCATTGGAAGTCTTCAACTTCATGGCCCCGATCGCGCTCGCCTTCTACCCGATCCTCCTCGGTGCGCGGGCCATCGCCGGGGCGGAGGAGCGCGGCACGCTCGA
>JBEEMY010000317.1:0-3704 GCA_041192415.1 Verrucomicrobiota bacterium
TCGAAAGTCATGCCGTATTGCATCCCCGAGCAGCCACCTTGCTCCACATAGTATCTCATGTGCTTGCCCGCGTTCTCCGGTTTGGTGAGCAGCGACTTCACCTCATTCACAGCGTTGGCGGTGAGGGCGACGACGTTTTCCGATGTAAGAGTTTGGCTCATGTTTACAGGCTGAAACTAACGGCGCATGGCATCCGTGTCAAACGGTCGTGTCAGTTTTTTTCCCCGGGCAGCGCGGCGAGTTTTTTTTTAACGGCGACGGAGAGCTGCGGCAGCAACGTCTTGAGCCGCTCATAAAATTTCTTTTCCGCGCCCGGCTGGTTCAGCAAACCCACCAGCGACGCGGCCTGCAAGCCCGCCTTTTTCGTCCAGAACAAATCCTGCTCGGCCTCGTCGCGCAAGTTGTCGCCGTTGAAAACTTGGAGATAATTGTCCAGCGCCAGCGCCAACAAATTCGTCTGCTCCACGCCGGAGGTTTGCGCCGCCATTTTTTCGAGCACCAGGCCGCAGCCGAACTGCGCCCGGCTGCGCGCAGAAATTCCCGCCGCCGAATTCGTGCGGAAGACCTGCGCGTAGGCGTTCGTCGCGGAAAAATAATCGCCCATCTGCGCCTCGCCGTCCGCCAGTGCGCCCCATGCCCGCGCGCCCAGTTCGTTCGTCGGGTTGGCTTGGATAATTTGGCTGAACAAGTTGGTGGCCAGCTGCAAGTTGGCCAGCGTGTTATTGGTGTCGCTCGAATCCATCAGCATCAGCGCCGCGCCGCTGGCAAACCGCGCCTTCACACCGATGTCAGTCGGGCAATTGGTGTCGCCAATCAGCGCGTTGAAATAAACCGTCGCATCCTTGTAACCCGTGCGCCCCATCGCCGCGCGTCCGGCCATCAACTGCGCGGGATAGAACAGTGCCGAAGTTTTCCACGCCGGATTTTGGAAGACCGCCTCGTAGTTCGTCTCCGCGCCAATGAATTCGCCCGCGCGGAAAAAATGATCTGCCACCCACCATTGCGCCAGCGGTGCGAGCGTGGTGTTCGTCGGGTTCTGCGCGACGAACTGCGTGAACTGTGCCAGTGCGCCCGCCTCGTTGCCCGCGTGGAAACTTGCCTGTGCCAGCGCGTAATCCGCCTGCGGACGCAGCGTGTTCGTCGGGAAATCATGCAGCCACGCCTCGTAGTTTGTGACCGCCGCCGGCCACGCCTGTTCCTGCTCTAACGTCCGCGCGATGGCCAGTCGCAACTGCGGTTCCAGCAGCGCGCCGGAAAATTTTGGAGCGAGCTTTTTAAAGAGCGCCCGTGCGTCCGCCGGGTTCACGAGGCTTTCGCCATACAGGAGTGCGCTGTTCTGGCCGAGTTCGCCGTCGGAAAATTTCTGGAACAATTTTTCAAACGCCGCACCCGCGCCCGCCCCGTCGTTCAATTCCAGATTGGCGCGCAGGCTTTGATACCGCGCGCGTCCGGCGAGTTCGCCCGCCGCCGAGGCTTCGCCGGAAATATTTTGCAGCACCGCGTCGTAGCTGACCAGCGCGCCACGAAAATTTTTCTGTGCGAACTGCGCGTCGCCCATCTTGAACCGCGCCACGGCCAGATCGTCCGGCGAAAGATTTTTTTGCGCCGCCGACTGGAAGTCCGCCAGACTTTCGGCTTCCTTGCCCGCGAGCCAGCGACACCAGCCGCGGTTCAAAAACGCCTTGCCCGCTAGCGTGCTGCCGGGAAATTTGGCGAGCAGCTGGTCAAACTGCACTTCCGCCAGCCGCAACTGGTTCGTGTCCGGCAGCATGGCATATTCTTTCAAGTGCAATTCCCCCAGCGTCAGCAGCGCGATGTCCGCCTGCGGTGAATTGGGAAATTGCCGGAGAAAATTTTCCTGTGCGCGCTCGGCTTCGGCGAACTGGTTTAGCCCCGCTGCCAGCTCCGCGATTTTCAAAACCGCCTGCCGCTGGTTGGCGTCCGGCGTGTTGGGTGCAAGATTTTCCTGATACGCGGCCAGCGCCTCTTCCGTGCGCCCAAGTTTTTCCAAAATACCGGCACGTAGCCCCACGCTCTCGGCGCGATGCGCGTCGTTTTTTTCCAGTTGCGCGATCTGCGTCAGGTTTGTGGCGGCGGCAAAAGCGGCTTCGAGTTCGCCCGTCGCGCTTTTCACCTCGCACAGCAGATGGGCGCGCTGCCAGTCCAATTCCGGCTTGAGCGCCTGCGTGTCCAGTTGTTGCAGCAGCCGCAACGCGCCCGCAAAATCGCGCTGCGTGAACCGCGCCTGCGCCAGCAGCAACCGCCCGCGCGACACCAGTTCGTTCGCCGCGTCCAGCTCCGCCTTCTTGGCGAACACGCCATTCGTCGCCTCCAGCAATGCGGACAAACGCGTCCAGTCGCCGAGCTGCTGATACGCCGCCGCCGCCTCGACCACCGCGCGCAACCGCAGCGGCGATTCGGGAAATTTTTTATCGAGCGACTCAAACGCCGCCGCCGCCGCCGGGAAATTTTTATTCGCGAACTGCGCCTCGCCGATCCAGTTGGCGTATTGGTCCGCGAGATTTCCCGCCGTTGCCTTGCGCGAGTCCAGCAGCGTGATGACGCTCGCAAATTTTCCCTGCTTGAACTGCGCCTGCGCCTGCAACAACACCGCCGCCGGAGCGTTGGTGGATTTGGGATAGCTGCGGGTGAACTGTGCGAACTCCGTTTCCGCGCGGCTCCACATTTCCGTCTTAAAATCCGCGACGGCAGTGGCGTAGGCGCGCTCCTCGCGCGACGCGGCAAAAACCTGTCCGCCGCCCAAAACGAGCAGCGACCAGATCAAAAGCCAGCGACGGAGAAAAACCATGCGGGGAATTTAGACGACGACGCGGGACGACAAAAGCGCAATTCGCGTCCAATCAAGGCAGCACCGTTTTCAGATAATGCCCAGTGAAGCTCGCGGCGCAGTGGATGATTTTTTCCGGCGGGCCTTCGGCGACAATTTTTCCGCCGCCGCTGCCGCCTTCCGGGCCGAGGTCAATGATCCAGTCCGCCGTTTTGATCACGTCCAGATTGTGCTCGATGATAAGCAGCGTGTTGCCGGTGTTGCGCAGGCGAAATAAAACTTCGAGCAGCTTGGCCACGTCGTGAAAATGCAGGCCGGTCGTCGGCTCGTCCAGAATGTAGAGCGTGCGCCCCGTCGCCTTGCGCGAAAGTTCCGTCGCCAGTTTCACGCGTTGCGCCTCGCCGCCGCTCAACGTCGTCGCCTGCTGGCCGAGCCGGATGTAACCGAGGCCGACTTCTGACAGCGTCAGCAGCGGATCAAAAATTTTCGGCACGGCGCGGAAAAACGTCACCGCCTCCTCCACCGTCAGGTCCAAAACGTCAGCGATGTTTTTTCCTTTGTAGGCGATCTCCAGCGTCTCGCGGTTGTAACGCTTGCCGTTGCACGCTTCGCACGTCACATAAACCGCCGGGAGAAAATTCATTTCAATCTTCAGCACGCCGTCGCCTTCGCATTTCTCGCAGCGGCCGCCCTTGACGTTGAAACTGAAACGTCCCGGCTCGTAGCCGCGAACTTTCGCCGCCGGAAGTTTGGCGAACAGGTCACGGATGTGATTGAACATCCCCGTGTAAGTCGCCGGATTGCTGCGCGGCGTGCGCCCGATCGGCGACTGGTCAATCACGATGACTTTATCGAGCGATTCAAAACCTTTCAAAGCCTTGTGTTCACCGGGCTTTTCCTTCGAGCCAAAAAATTT
>JBEEMY010000318.1:0-3698 GCA_041192415.1 Verrucomicrobiota bacterium
ATTCGTATCGTGCAGGACAAGTTTTGCCACACCGAAGAACAGTTCGTTGGTATCCAAAAACTGTCGAACGAGCCGAGATGAGTCTGGAATTGCGAAACTCCACGGGCGCTATTGGAACGGTCAGCAACATAACTGCGTATGCAGAAGAAATTGAAAAGCTCCTCGCAGGCAACGCACCTGCAAAACTAATTTCAACAGATGAAACAGTTGAAGACGCTTCAGTTTTTGCACTGGAAAAACACCTTGAAGATTTTCTTGTTCAAAACTGGAAGCAGACTGAATTGGGCAAGAATTACAGCATCTACGAAGAAGACGGCGAATTAGTCGGGCAACAATATCCGAGTGATACTGGGCCAATTGACATTCTTGCTATCAGCAAAGACAAGAAAGAATTGCTGGTAGTCGAATTAAAGAGAGGAAGAGCAAGCGACGTAGTCCTTGGCCAAGTCCAACGTTACATGGGTTATGTGCAGGAAGAATTAGCGGAGAACGGCCAAAAAGTTAAAGGTGTTATTATCGCTTTGGAAGACGATGTGAAAATTCGCAGGGCTTTGGCCGTGGCGCAGAACATTGAATTTTATCGCTATCAAGTGAGCTTCAAACTTTTTAAGAACAATCTATGATTAAACTTTCCTTCCCCCTCACCGCAGAAAAAATCCGCGCGCTGAAAGTCGGCGACGAGGTTTTAATTTCCGGCGGCAAGTGTTGAATTGAAACCCGGACGGTTTTGTGCGATAAGATTTCAATGAAGACAATCACGCTCGAATGTCCCGACCGGTTGCACGAGCAGCTTTCCAAGCTGGCGGCGGCGGGCTGGTTCAAGTCGCCGGAAGATGCCGCGCTGGAGGCGGTGCGGCGCTATTTGAGCCTGCATTCCGTGGAGCTTCAGGAAAAGCAGATCATGGCGGATGTGCAATGGGCGCTGAATGAGTGCCGGTGAAATCATCGCCGTGCTCGACGCCGGGCCGCTCATTCATCTGGACGAGCTTGGCTCGCTGAATCTGCTGGCAGGTTATCGGGAAGTATTGCTGCCGGAAATTGTGGAGCAGGAGGCCAAAAAGCATCGGCCAGAAATTCAAATTGATTCCATCCCCGGTCTGGTGCGGGTCAGTTCCAAGCCGGACGCTGCCGAATCCATGTTTGAATTGGCGGCGGAATTCGGTCTGCACGCGGGCGAGCTGGCGGCGATCGCAGTATTGAAGGAGCATCATGGTGATTGTCTTTTGAGCGATGACGCGGCGGCGCGCGCGATGGCGGAGGCGATTGGATTTCAAGTGCGCGGCACGGTGGGTTTGATTTTGCGCGGCTGGCAGCGGAAGCAGATTTCAAAGCTTGCGCGCGGGATTTGTTGAAGTCGTTGCCGGTGAAATCAACGCTGCATTTACGCCCGGGGTTTTTGGCAAATATTTTGGAGCAGATAGACCATGAAGACTGACTCAATTCTGCTGGAACTCAAAGCCGTGAAAGAAAATTTCGCGGTGCAAGCCAATGGCGACACGCGGCGTTTCCTCGATCAGATGGAGACGTGGGCGGTGGTGCATCCGCACGCCGGGCCGGTGGTAAATTCGCCAGAGGAGTTGCAGGCGCGCTTGCGCACGCGCGCCACCGAACCGCTGCCGTCCAAGGGCAAACCGTATCGGGTTCACGATCCCATCATTGCCGAGGTGCGGCGAAATCGTGAGACGCTTTATTTTGAGCAGCAGACCGAGGCGTTTGTTTTGAAAGACGAACCGCCGAAGAAAAACCCAGCGCGCTGAAACTCGGCAATGCGGTTTTGATTTTCATCTGATTCAGCCTCCCAGTCGGCATTTTTGACACACAAGGGGCGTTTTCATGTGTTTTAAGGGCTTTTTGGCTTAAAATCATCGTTGGGGCATCTCCCAAAATCATTTTGGGATGTCCGGAAATGGTTTTGGGACATCCCGGAATCGCTGGGGGATATCCCAAAGTCATTGCGGCATATCCCGGAATCGTTTTGGGTGTTCCCGCCGTAGTTTTGTGATATCCCAACGGAACGGCGGGATACTCCGGAGTTATTCCGGGATATCCCCCAGCTTTATCCGGACATCCGCCCGAAGCTGTGGGACATCCCAAAGGAATGGCGGGATATCCCGACGGAGTTTTGGGATATCCGGAAACTATCAGCGGAATCCGCCGGAAGTTTTGGGACATCCCAAAACAGTTGCGGGATATCCCAAAGTCGTTCTGGTGTCTCCCAAACTAACGGCGGGAACAACCAAAATAACAATCGCAGTTGAATCAGCGCCGCCGGTGCCGGTTTTTCGGTAAGCCATGACCAAACTTTCATTTGCCTTCACCGCAGAAAAATCCGCGCGCTGAAAGTCGGCGGACGAGGTATTTGATTTCAGACATTGGGTTGGCCTAGCAAAGCGGCAGAGGGCTGCCGCAGTCCAAGACGCTTCGCGCGGTATGCTGATGTTTGAATAACGCACGGCGTCTTGGAGTGCTCCAGTCCTCTGGAGCTTTTGCCGCGTGGGCCATGTGTGTGCTTGCCAACACGGGCTGGCATGAGAAAGAATCCTAAAAATATGAAAACCCAAATCATCGTCGGCCCGCTGCTTGGATTTGAGCGCGGAGATTTTTACACGGTCTGCATTTTGACGGACGGCTTGGCGGGAACGCCAGCGCTGGAGGTCGGCGGCAAAAAAATTCCGTTCGCGCCGCTGGAACTGGTCGGCACGGCACAATTTTGGCGCGCGGAATTTCAGCCGGGCATCGCTTCCGGCGCGATGGGGATTGCCTTGAAGTATTTGATCCGCGCGGCGGATGGAACTTTGTTGAGCGACCGGGCAGGGCGGGCGGACTGGACGTTTTATGTTCCCGGCGCTACGGAGGCGGCGCGCGTGGCTTACGCATCGTGCAACGGTTTTTCTTCCGCCGCGTTGCTGCGCGACACGAGCGAGCCGTATGCGCTCTGGCAAAAAATGGCGGACGCGCATCAGGAAAAACCGTTCGCGCTGCTGCTCATGGGCGGCGACCAGCTTTACGCGGATTCGGTTTGGTCGGCCAAGCCGGGCACGGCCATCGAGGCGTGGACGCAGAAAAGTTATGGCGACCAAAATGATGCCAAAGCGGGCGTCAAGATGATCAAGGAGTTCACGGATTTCTACGACGGGTTGTATCCGAACGGCTGGAAAAACCCGGTGATGGCGCTGATGCTGGCGACGATTCCTTCGGTGATGATGTGGGATGACCACGATATTTTCGACGGCTGGGGTTCGTATCCCGATGACCGGCAGCAGTGCGACGTGTATCAGCAGTTGTTCGTGCAGGCGGAGCGGACGTTCAAATTATTCCAGCTTCGCGGCGCGGCGAACAACCGCAGCCGGATCAATGCGACGGCGAAACATTATTCGCTCGGCTTCAAGTTCCGCGATTTCCACATCCTCGCGCTGGACAATCGCGCGGAGCGGACTTACGAGCGAATCATGTCCAAACAAAATTGGGACGACGCGAAGGCGTGGTTGGATTCACTCGCCGGCCAACCGGTGAAGAATCTGCTGGTGATGGTTGGCGTGCCAGCGATTTACCGTTCGTTCTCCGCCGTGGAAAGCATTTACGACGTGACACCGTGGCATGAGGAATTGGAGGACGACATCCACGATCATTGGTCGGCCAAACCGCATCACGACGAGCGCATCAAGTTGGTGATGGTGCTGCTGAATTTTCTGGAGGCG
>JBEEMY010000319.1:0-3692 GCA_041192415.1 Verrucomicrobiota bacterium
GCCACTCCCAAAGTCACATTTTTTCCGGGCAACGTAGCCGAATTGGTCAACTGACGGACAATCCTCGGCAACGCAGCCATCAGCACCTGATTCACCACGGTGACCATGAAAGTTTGGGTAACGGTGTTGCTGCCAGCGCCGCTATCTTTTGCGGTGACAGTGATGATTGCCGTTCCGGTAGCATTGGCAACTGGCTTGAACGTGAGTGTGCCCGCCGCGTTGGGGTTGGAGTATTTCACCGACAAGTTTGAAATCAGCTTGGAGTTATTGGCTGCCGCTGTGATTTTCACCGTCTGGCCGTCACCGATTGATCCGCTGGAGATGCCCGTCAACACGATGGTTTGCGCGACAGCATTCAGGTTCAAACTCACATTCGCCAGCGGGTTCAAGGTCGGCGGGAGATTTTCAGCGGCGGGCAAAAACCACGCGGCTTCGGATGACATCGGGCTTTCATTGAAAGCACCATCCACGGATCGCACGGCGAAGAAATTCGTCGAGCCTTCCACCAAACCCGTTACCACCAAACTCGTCACCTGCCCCACATCCAAGCGCTTCGTGTAGTTACCGCTATTCGTTCCCCAACAGATGTGGTAGCCCGTCACGCCCGCATCCGCGCTCGCATCCCACGAAACTAACACGCTGTGCGCATCCTCCAGATTCGTGGCCAGGGCCACGTTCGCCACGATACTTAATCCCGCTGGCGGATTGGTGACGATAATCGGATCAGGAATTGAAATTCCGGCCACCGGCAGAAACCACACGGCTTCGGACGACATCGGGCTTTCGTTGAAATCTCCATCCACCGAACGCACCGCGAAAAAATTCGTCGAGCCTTCCACCAAACCCGTCACGACTAGACTTGAGACCAAACCAACATCGAGACGTTTGAAATAGTTGCCGCTGTTTGTGCCCCAGCAAATGTGGTAGCCCGTCACGCCCGCGTCCGTGCTGGCAGTCCACGAAACGATTGCGCTGTGGGCATCCGCCATGTTGGTAGCCACTGAAACATTCGCCACGGTATTCAAAACGCCCGGCGGATTGGTGATGACATTGGGATTGGAAACGCCCGCCACGAAGCTTACTTCCGAAGAGAAGCTGCTTTCGTTACCAGCAGAATCATACGTCGTCGCCGCAAAAAAATTCGTTGAACCATCCGCCAGACCGGTGATGGTGAGGTTGGTCACACTGCCCGCGTTGAGGGTGCTGGAATAGGCGCGACTGGAGGAACCGTAATAAATTTTGTAGCCAGTCACGGACGCATCGGCGCGGGGGTTCCAGGAGATTTCCACGTTCTGCACCGCTACCGCCGTCCATTGCGAGAGCAGCGCCAGCCCAACGGCCAACACCGTCAGCTTGACGCTTTTTCCTGCCCAAAACCTGTTCGCAATGCACGACATCTATCCGTGCTATTGCAGCCGCTCTGCCAACCGGACACTTTCCACTGCGCGCGTGCCAATTCCGGCGGCCGCCTCCGGCTGCAGAATTTTCCAAGACACCGGACGCGCCCGCGAACTGAAAAAATCCTTTTATTTCCAGCGTTTACCGGCGCGGAGTCCCGAAATTTCCCCGCGCAAAAAATATTTTTGGACAGCCCCCCTGCCCGGCACCGTTTGCGTCCGCCAATGAAGCCGTTCAAGACATTCGCTGTCCTCGTGTCTTGAAAACGACCAAGAAAAAAGGACGCCGGATTTACTCCGGCGTCCTCGTGAAAAATGTTTTGCCGCGCTTACTTTTTGAAGAATGATTTCACCACTTCCACCACGCGCAAAATCTGTTCCTCGGTGAGTTCTGGATAAATCGGCAGGCTCAAGCACTGCGCCGCCGCCTTCTCCGCATTCGGGAAATCGCCCGGCTTGTAGCCGAGGCTTGCATAGCATTTCTGCAAGTGCAGCGGCAGCGGATAATGCAGCGCACAACCCACGCCGTTCGCTTCCAGATGCTTCTTCAATTCCTCACGCTGCGGATGGCGCACGACGTAAAGATGCCACACGCTCTCCGCGTAGCTCGGCTGCGTTGGCAATTGCAGCGGCGTGTCTGCAAGCAGTTCCGCGTAACGCTTCGCCACGCGCTGACGTTCGCTCGTCCACTTCGCCAGATGCTTCAATTTGATGCCCAGCACCGCGCCTTGAATGCCTTCCATGCGGTAGTTGAACCCAACTTCGTCGTGGTAATAACGCACCGTAGAGCCGTGTTCGCGCAATGACCGTGCGCGTTTGGCGAACTCCGCGTTGTTGGTGACCAGCGCCCCGCCTTCGCCGAACGCGCCGAGATTTTTGCCGGGATAAAAACTGAAACAGGAAACTTCACCCAGACCGCCGACCATCTTGCCTTTGTATTTCGCGCCGTGCGCTTGGCACGCGTCTTCCATCAGCGGCAGGTTGTGTTTCTTGCAGACTTCGCGGACGCCATCCACATCGAACGGCTGACCGTAAAGATGCACGGGCAAGACCGCCTTGGTTTTCTTGGTGATGGCTTGCTCGATCAACTTCGGATTGAGATTCATCGTTGCGTCGTCCACATCCACAAAAACCGGCTTTGCGCCAACGTAGGAAATCGCCCAACTCGTCGCGACGAACGTGTATGGCGTGGTGATGACTTCATCGCCCTGCCCCACGCCCAGCAGCATCAAGCCGACGTGTTCCGCCGAGGTGCCGCTGTTGAACGCCACGCAATGTTCCGCGCCGCAATACTTCGCAAAATCTTTTTCAAACTGCACCACGTCCGGCCCGAGGCAGAATGAAGTGTTATCAATCGCCTTGGAAATGGCCGCGTCAATTTCCGCACGCAACGGTTTGATTTGCGCCTTGAGGTCGAGGTAGGGAACCGGTTGATGTGACATAATTTGTCGCAGAAGCTATCTGCCCCAGCCCCGTTTGGAAATTAAAAAATCTGCCGTGTCTGACTGTGGTGTTTTGACTGATGAAGAAAAAATTGGCGACCCTACCGGGAATCGAACCCGGGCTATCTCCGTGAAAGGGAGATGTCCTAACCGCTAGACCATAGGGTCGCAAAGGGCGTGAAATATATCAGCCAAACTCTCCTTGTCACGCGGAAATTCACGTTTGCCTCACACCTTTTTTTCGCGTAGTTTGCCTGCCCTTTGCATGAAAATTTTTATTGATGGCAAGTTTTGCAGCGAGCGCGACGCCAAGGTGTCCGTGTTCGATCACGGTCTGCTTTATGGCGACGGCGTGTTTGAAGGCATCCGCGCCTACAATGGCCGCGTGTTCAAGCTCAAGGAACACATTGACCGCCTGTTTTATTCCGCCAAAGCAATCTTGTTGGAAATCCCGATGACGCACGCCCAAGTCATGAAGGCCACCGTCGAAACCATCCGCGCGAACAAATTGCGCGACTGCTATGTGCGCCTCATCGTGACGCGCGGCGTGGGCACGCTCGGCTTGAATCCGCGCAGTTGCAAAAAGCCGTCCGTCATCATCATCGCCGGAAAAATCCAGGTGTATCCGCCGGAACTTTACGCGCGCGGCATGGATATCGTGACCGTGCCGACCGTGCGTAATTTGCATAGCGCGGTGAACCCCGCCATCAAGTCGCTGAATTATTTGAACAACATTCTCGCCAAGATCGAAGCGAACAACGCCGGCGTGGAAGAGGCCGTGATGTTGAACGCCGAAGGTTTTGTCTCCGAATGCACGGCGGATAATTTGTTCATCATCAAAAACGGCGAGCTA
>JBEEMY010000320.1:0-3669 GCA_041192415.1 Verrucomicrobiota bacterium
CGCCCGCGCTTCTTCGGCAGAATTGAGCAGTTGAAAATCAGTCTTCAACTCGGCGGAATTCTTCGCGAACAAAGCCAGTTGTTCATCCACCGTTTGGCCGACGAGTGGCAGCCACTTGCGTGGTGTAGATACCGTTGATGTCGCAGGAGCATGGCCGTGAACACCAGGAGCGGGCGCTTCCATTTTCAACGCCTCGCGGATGCGACCTAAGATTTTTTCGCGCTCAGTCATTTGCGGTTCCTCCACCAATCTTTGAACGATTCCTGCGCCAGCGGCGGCAGTTCGCGGGATTGTGTCCACGGTTTCACCGGGTCAAGCGGCGTGCGATGCAGCAACGTTTGCAGCGGCTGAAATAATCTCCCGAGTTCCATGCCGAATTTCCAAAGACCCGGACGCTTTGCGCCGAAAGCGAAAAGATTGAACGCCACTTTCTCGCTTAAAGTAGGTTGTTGCTTCACTGCATTGCGTCGGTTGTGCAAGAGGTGATGGTGCAAATCAATTTTGACCGGGCAAGTCTCAGTGCAAGCACCACAGAGCGATGATGCGCCGGAAAGATGTTTCCAATCCTGCAAGCCGCGCAGGTGGGGTGTGATGACGGAACCAATCGGCCCGCTGTAAGTCGTGTTGTAAGTGTGCCCGCCCACATTGCGGAAAATCGGGCAGACATTCAGGCACGCGCCGCAGCGGATGCAGGAGAGCGCATCGCGCTGCTCGGCGTCGGCGAGCAGTTCAGTGCGATGATTGTCGAGCAACACGATGTGCCATTCCTCCGGGCCGTCCGTCTCGCCGGGCTGACGCGGGCCGCCATACATTGTGTTGTAGCAAGTGAGTTGTTGGCCGGTCCCCATCGTCGCGAGCATTGGGAGAAACAGCGCGAGATCTTCCAGCTTCGGTAAAATTTTCTCGATGCCTATGAGCGAGATCATCGTCTTGGGCAGCGCAGCGGTGAGGCGCGCGTTGCCTTCGTTCTCCGTGATGGAAATCATGCCCGTCTCGGCGATGGCAAAATTCGCGCCCGTGATGCCGATGTCTGCCGTGAGATATTTCGACCGCAACGCGCGGCGCGCAATCATCGTGAGTTCTTCGGGATCGTTCGTGTTGGCACTGCCAAGTTTGCTCTGAAACAACATGTTGATCTCATCCCGCGTCAGGTGCATCGAAGGAAACACGATGTGATACGGCGCTTCGTGACGAAGCTGGACGATGAGTTCGCCCAAATCGGACTCGACGACTTTTAATCCAACCGCTTCGAGCGCATCGTTCAAATGAATCTCTTCACTGGTCATCGCCTTGGACTTGATGACGGACTTCGCTTTTTTATCGGCGACAATCTGCAAAACGATTTCCCGCGCCTGCGCCGCATTGCTGGCCCAATGCACCTTCGTCCCGCGAGCTTCAATCTTGGCGACGAATTCTTCGAGATACTTGTCGAGATGATTGACGGCTTCCCATTTCGTTTCGGCGGCAAGCTGACGCGCGCCTTGCCAATCTTGAAACGACGCCTTGCGTTTGTCGCGGACGATTTCGTAATTGCTCAACGCCGTGCGGATGATTTTGCGATGCCGCAAATCCTTCGCCATCACCGTCGCCTGCGTCTTAAATTGGGAAACAAAACTCATTTCAAAATCTTTTTAGCCACAGATTTTCACAGATGAAACACAGATGGGAAGAAACACGTCGAGCGAACAAGGCTGAATTTACCCTGCCTTGTCCTATCTGTGTTTCATCTGTGTCCATCTGTGGCGAAATCATTTCTGGTTCAACACTTCCGCGAGGGAAATGGTCTTGATCGGATTGCCCTGTCGCGACAGCAAACCTTGGATGTGCATCAGGCAGCTTGAATCATTCGACACAATGTATTCCGCGTTTGTCTCGGTGGCGGAGGTGCACTTCACTTCGCCCATGGCGGTGGAGATCATCGGGAACTTCGTCGCGAACGTCCCGCCGAAGCCGCAGCACGTTTCCGCTTCTTTCATCTCAACTAGTTCCAGTCCGGCGACATTGGCGAGCAGTGCGCGTGGTGATTTCTTCACGCCAAGTTCGCGCAGACCGTGGCAGCCGTCGTGGAATGTGACCTTGTGCGGAAACTTTGCCCCAAGTTCGGTGACGCCGAGTTTGCTGGCTAAGAAGTCGGAGAACTCCCAAGTCTTCGCCGCAATTTTCTTCGCCAGCTCTTCCTGCGGTGTGCTGGCGAACAGTTCAGGATAAAACTTTTTCACCATCGCGCCACACGAGCCAGAGCCTACGACCACGGCATCCGTGCCATCAAGCGATGGCAGGATTTTTCCCGCGACGGCACGCGCCTCGTCCCAGTAGCCGGAGTTGAACGGCGGCTGGCCACAGCAGGTGATTTTTTCCGGGCAGACCACTGTGTGGCCGAGCCGTTCCAAAATCTCGACCATGCTGATGCCCGCGCGTGGAAACAGCGCGTCCACAAAGCAGGGGATGAAAAGCGTGACGGTCACGCGCAAAATTTAACCGCGAAAGACACGAAAGACACGAAAAGAAATCTCGTTAGAGAAATCAGAATCAAAAATTATTTTGACGCTGACGATTTCTCATCCAATTCCAGCCGCAAGTAGTCATACATGATTCCCGATGAGAGCGAGCCGGGGGGGATTGTGAGTTCCAGCGTGTTCGTTCCGGCTTTCATCAGCGCGGCGTCAAACGTCAAATCGCGTTCGCACCACGAGCCGCCGATGCCGTCGCGGTTAATGACGGCGTTGTAAGTCAGGTTGCTCACCGTGCCGATGGACTTGCCATTCATGTCGCCCCACAAACTGCGCGTGCTGATGCCGCTAATAGCCAAACGCAGAATCGCTTTGCCTTGCGGCGCGTTGGTGAGTTTGAAGATGACCGCCCACGTCGTGCCGTCACCGCGTCCGCTGCCGGTGAAATTGTTCGTGTCGGTGTTGTAAGGCACCTGCTCAAAGAACCAGTCCTTGCGGAAATCGCTTTTGCCAACGACGAAATTTACGTCCAGCGGAAAGAGTTTCGGGTATTGCAGATACCAGCCCCAGTGAAAATACTCGTCGCCTTTGAAAAATTCCGATGCCCTGCGGTTCGGGATACCGATGTCCCAAAGTTGTTTGCCATAGCGCAACGGCTGCCAGTCCAATTTTCCGAGCCGCAATTTTTTCCCGGCGGACACCGTTACGTTCGTCAAAAAGAATTCACCCAGCACGCCGTCGGCGATGGCGTGCAGCGTATAATTTCCGGCGCGCACGTTCGGGATGGAAAAGTTTCCCGCCGCATCGCCGCGCACCCAGAACTGGTAATTCCGCGCGTCGTTCTGCCATTCCACGATGCGTGGCAGGCCGAACCCGCGTGCGCCATTCGTGCCGAAGCGTGCAAAGCGGTTGGTGGCTTCGCCTTCCACGCGGGCGGGAAAATTGGTGCGCGCAGTCAACTCATTCGTGCCGCCGCTAGCAAAATTATTTTGATTCGTCATCGCCGCCTCGTCATCGCCGCCGCCCGCCAAACCGAAGCCGCCACCACCGCCGCTGCGTCGGTTGCCCGAGCCAGTGCGGGGAGGACGCGGGACAAACGCCGGTTCGTAATCCGGCGCGGTGAGGCCGACCAGCAAGTTTTTCATCTTTAAACCGGGCGCTTGCGGATCGTTTAGAATAATTTTCCCACTGACGGTCGCGCGTTCGTTTTTGTGCGGAT
>JBEEMY010000321.1:0-3664 GCA_041192415.1 Verrucomicrobiota bacterium
AACGACTACATCCTCAACGTCCGCGTGGTGGACGGCGTGACGGCGGCGATTGACCACATCAACAAATACGGCTCGCAGCACTCGGACAGCATCGTGACGCGCGATGAGTCGCGCGCGAAGCAATTCCTCGCCGAGGTGGATTCTGCGGCGGTGTATTGGAACGCCAGCACGCGCTTCACCGACGGCGGCGAGTTCGGCATGGGCGCGGAGATCGGCATCAGCACCGACAAGATCGGCGCACGCGGTCCGATGGGCTTGGAAGAATTGACCAGCTACAAATGGCTCGGCTTCGGCAGTGGTCAGGTGCGAGGCTGACCCTATTTATTCCGGCTGCTTGATTTGAATCGGCTCGTTCGTGGTGTTTGGCAGCACCGTTGTTTCCACCGGTGTGTTTGTGTTCGTTAGCGAATTCGTCAGGGGCAACGGAGCTTCCACATTTTCCACCCGATTCGTGGCGGCAGACCAATCGGCTTGCTCGGTGAGGTTCGAAATCACCGTGTTGCGCCACTCGCCTTCCGGCAGAGATTCAGCCAGTGTCATGGCGCGCGGCAAATCTGTTTTGGCCAGTTCACCGATGCAAGTTGCCAGCGCATTGGTTTTGGATTCGGAATCCGGCTGGGATTGCGCCCAGTTCAAAGCGGCATCCGGTTGCTGCTTCGCCCAAACCTTGAGGATGACACCGAGCATCATGTCGCCTTGATCTTGATCGAGAATCGCTTGTCGCTGCTCGATTGCTTGCACGGGATCAATGGTCGCCCAACGCTGAAACAGCAGTTTGTAAATCTGTTCGTCGGGCGCGGGTTGCAACTCGTTCAACCGCGTCAGTGTGTTGGTCAAGTTGTCAGCGGCCATCGCGGGAATTATTTTTTCCAGTGCGCGTTGCCGGGAATCAGTGTTGGTCAACTGGCAACTCCAGTCAAAGGCGGCGGGCCAATTCGTCTGCATCCAAACGTCCAGCAACGTCGCTTGAAAATGGCTGCGCTGTTGGTCATCCAAAATGATGGCGGACGCTTTCAGCGTATCGGAAATTTCCTCCGGCGAAACTCGCGTGGCCAAAGCATCAAGACTGTGGAGACGATTCTCGTCCTGCTCCGCTCCACCGATTTTTTGTAACACCTGCCGAATCTGTTCTTGATCCAACCCGCCGGGTGCGAGTTCAAATTTTCCGGCGGCTTCCGCCGTCGCCTTGGAAAAGTTATCCTGCGCTTGGCTGGCAAGCTGACGTTGCTGCATGAAATTACGGACGGCCAGAGCAGCCGCCAACAAAGCCAGCACCGCTAGCACCGCAAAAACTTTGGTGAGGCGACGCGACGCCTGGATTTTGCTCTGACTTTCCTGAACTTGATTGCGAGCGGCGTCAATCTGGTTTTTCGCGTCGCGCGTCTGGTTTTGAATTTCCTCGGCTTTGCTCTGTGCTTCGCGGGCTTGATTCTGTGCCGTCACGATTTTGCTTTGCGCCTCGCGAACTTGCTGGCGGGATTCCTCAAGTTGGTCTTGAGTAGCGCAAGCTTGGTTCTGAAATTCCTGGATCCGGCTTTCAGCGGCTGAAAACTGATTGCGCGCCTCTTGAGCTTCAAGACGAACAGCCTCAAGCTGGCTTTGCGCGTTCTGCGCTAGGGACTGCACCTCCAGCAAATGGTTTTGCGCTGCCTGAATCTGCAGCGTTTCGTCAGGAGCGACTGGCGGCAGACTTTGGATTTCCAGAATTTTGTTCTGGGCAACGTGAGCCTGCTGGCGGGTTTCCTCCAGTTGATTCTGCGCATCCCGCGCCTGCTGCTGCGCTTCGAGAACTTTGCTTTCGGCGGCGAGCGCGCGGCTGCGGACTTCTTCCAATTGGGTCTGCGTGTCGCGAACTTTGTTTTGAAATTCCTGAAGTTGTTTTTGGGTTTCGCGCGCCTGATTTTGGGCTTCCACGGCGCGGTTCTGCGCTTCCTCAATTTGCTGGTGAACTTCGCGCGGCAGGTTTTGTTTTTCCAGTGCTTGGTTCTGCGCCTCGCGGGTTTGACGCTGCGCTTCCTCCAATTGACGACGCGTCTCCTCGACTTGATGCAGCGCTTCCTTGGTCTGATGTTGCGCTTCGGCAAAGTCAAAGAAGTGACGTTTTTGTTCGCGCAACCACAGCCCGTTGAACCCAACGCCAATCAACAAAGCGATGAGTTGGATTTTGGCCATCTCCAAATCCGCTTCGGCGTGGCGCTGGTCGTTGGCCAGAATTTCCCGCTGCTCAACGCCGTGCCGGGCATCCACAAAAATGAATTTGCCCGCGCGCCGGCTGGTATCCAGCGTTCCATCCGGCGACACCGGATGGCGCAGCGCGGGCACAAAACATTCGTGCGCCGCTGATTTCTGGTTGACGTCGCTGGCATTGGGTTCCCCGGCGATGACAATGGGTAAAATATTTTTGCCGCGCCCAAGCTGCTTGAAGTAACGCACCGCCTCATTCACCCGCAGGCTTTGAGCCGAACGCGGCGAACAGATGACGACCAGACAAACGGATTGTTCCAACGCCTGACGAGTTTCCGCGCTCAACGTCGCGTCTTCGGAGCGTTCCGGTTCTTCTTGGAAAACGGGATCAATACGTTCGGGAATAATTTCACCGCGCCCATTGATCTGGCCGATAAATTCCGCCGGGATGGAAAAACTTTTCAGCGCGTCGCGCAACCAATCGCCCCAACAGCGGTGGCTCGCTGCCGGTGCATCCGTGCGTTGCCCGCGATTATCCTGCTGGCTGTAACTGAGGAACGCTGAATATTTTTTTTCGTTATCGGTCATAAGGCGCGGCGGATTTATTACGATTCGAGTCCTGCGCGGTCGGCCAGAATAAGTTCTTTGCGGAGAAAATCAATTCTCCGCCGAAAACTTTATGCGACCTCCAAGACTGGCAGCGGGTCAAACGCATCTCTTGGCGTCCGCCGCCGCCGCGCTGAGGAGTCTGAATGTCCGGTTCGATTCTCGACAAACCATCGCGTTTTCCTAAATTGCCGCCATGCGAAGGAGTTTTTTTCAGTTTTCATTTCTGCTGTTCATTAGTGTTCTGCTCGTCGCGGGCTGCCGCTCGCCGCGCGTCGTCACGAATTATCCCGCGCACTGGTGGACGCCCGTTCCCACTAACGGCGCACCGTCATGGGAAATTTTGCCGCAGGCCGCCGCGCCCGGCGAAGTCATCCTCTCCAAACGCAACGAACTCGGCTTGCTCTCCAACTTTGCGCCCACGCCCTTCACGTTTCACGGGAAGCGTTACGCCAGCCTTGAAGGGTTTTGGCAGATGATGAAATATCCCGAAGGCACGAATGATTTCCGCGCGACGTTTCCCGATGTGAAATGGGCTTACATGCGCGATGACGTTTCGCAACTCGCCGCCTTCGCAGCAAAGAAAGCCGGCGACCTCGCCGAGGCGAACATGAAAATGATGGGCATCACTTGGGTGACGTTCGAAGGCAAGCGGATAGAATATCGTTTCGCGGGGCAGGGGGATTTTTACCAACTCATCGTCGCCGCCACGCGCGAAAAAGTCCGGCAGAATCCCGACGTGCAAAAAGTTTTACTCGCCACCGGCGACCTCATCTTGAAACCCGACCATCATCAGGAAGCGGACGCACCTGCCGCGTGGCATTACTTCGACATCCTCACGGAGATTCGCACGGAACTTCAGCACGGAGGAAAA
>JBEEMY010000322.1:0-3661 GCA_041192415.1 Verrucomicrobiota bacterium
AAAATCATTTTTATTCAATGCAAAAACCTTGGCCGCGCCGCGTGGTGATGAGTTCAGCCCCGAGTTTTTTGCGCAGGCTGAAAACGTGAACGTCCAGCAGGTTGGACATCGTGTCATCGTTCTCATCGAAGAGATGTTCGTAAAGCTCCGTGCGCGAAATGATTTCGCCGCGATGCAGCGCGAGGTATTCGAGAATGGCAAACTCGCGCGCGGTAAGCGTCACGGGCTGGCCGTTGCGCGCGGCATTTTTTGTGCGCGTGTTGAGCACAAGGTCGCCAATCTCGATTTGGTTCGTAGGCCGGTTGACGTTGCGGCGGATCAGCGCGCGGACGCGGGCGAGTAGTTCGGCGAGGTCAAACGGTTTGACGAGATAATCATCCGCGCCGGTGTCGAGGCCGCGCACGCGGTCGCTGGGCGCGTCGCGTGCGGTGAGCATGAGCACCGGGGTAAGTTTCTTCTGCTGGCGGAGCCGCGCGAGCAATTCCCAGCCGTCCAGCTTGGGCAACATCACGTCGAGAATGATCGCGTCGTAATCGTTCGCCTCCGCTTTGAAGCTACCGTCATCGCCATCGCCAGCGGTGTCCACGGCATAACCTTCCTCGCGCAAGGCCTTGGCCAGATTGCGCTGCAAGCGGGGTTCGTCTTCGACCACTAGAATTCTCATGGCGGAAATATTTTAGGTGATGACGGCGACGGTGGCAGCACTTTAGTTTAGACACCTAACGCTTGCCCGAAAATAAATCAAAAAAGTTTCCAACTTAATACTGGCTTAATTGGCCGACGTGTAAGGTGACATCATGAAATCCCCGCTGCGCCTCCAGGTGGAATACATTTTTCCGCCGGCTCAAACGTTGATTGTGCGGCCGGCTCCCATCCGCGTGCCGTTGCGGGGGCCGTTCAAACCAGTCGTGGTCTTTCCCTGCTGCGGGACGGGCGGCAAAACCAGTTCGGCGTCGCTTTCGAGCCGCCGTCCGCAGCGGGTAACGCTTGAAAGGTTCGTCCCATGATTGAACTGCTGTGCCTCCTCGCCGTCGTCATTTGCGGCTTGGTCAGCCTGACGCTGTGGGCTGGTGTGCTGTTGGCCAGAGCCGCCGATGTGCGGATGGATGAACTGTTCCGGGCGCAACCATTTTTGACGGGGGAGTTGGAACATTACGGATAAAATTCTGGTGCAGCGGGTGTCCTTGCAGGCGTTTTTTTGGGTTTGGGTTGGCACTTGCGAGGACGCCCGCTGCGCCAGAGTAAAAACTTACTAACGAACTCTGTTTGAACTTTTCACACGCTAAAACATACAGCCAACATACAATGCGCAAAAAAAACATTGCCGATGCCGTCCCGCAAAAATTCCATATCCCACTCGAACGCCGCAAATTTTTGAAGGCCATCGCGCTTGCATCCGGCGGTTTTGCGCTGCCCGGTTATCTCGCCGAGGCGCTCACGATTGCGCCGAGCGTCACGCAGGGGCCGTATTATCCCACCGTCGCCACGATGCCGCTTGAAAAAGACAACGACCTCATTTATCTCAACGACAGCCTGACGCGCGCCGTCGGCAAGATCACCTATCTCACCGGGCGCGTCCTCACCAGCAGCGGCACGCCCATCAAAGGCGCGCTCGTGGAAATCTGGCACGCGGACAACTACGGCTACTATGTCTATCAAAAAGCCACCACGTCTTACGACACGAACTTCCAAGGCTTCGGGCAATTTCTCACCGGTGCGAATGGCGCGTATAAATTCCGCACGGTCAAGGCGGGTTTATACAATGGCCGCACCCGGCATTATCATCTGGCGGTCACCATCCCCGGCCAGTTGACGCGGTATTGCACGCAGTTGTTTTGGAACGAGACGGCGTATGTGTTGAATGCCAGCGGCGGTGACTCGACGACGGTTGGCGGGACGCAAAATTCGACGGACACCATTTACAGCAGCCTCACGACGGATCAGAAAACGGCGGTGAACCTGACTTACACCACCGTGGATGCGACCACCGGCGCGGTCGCGGCGAACTTTGATTTCGTCGTCGGCCTCACGCCCGTGGACCCGACGTATCCGAACGGCGGCAGTTTTGTCGTCGCCGCCACGTCCGTCGCCGGGCCGACCAACAGCACGCGGTTCAAGTTGAGCCTCCCCGCCTACACGAATTACACCTACGAAGTCTATGGCAATCCCACTTTGGCCAATGTCGGCAACACGATCACGAATTGGGATTCATCTTATCTGACGAACATGAGTTGGGGCGGACTGCCGTTTTCGCTGACGCAAGCCGGCGCGGTCAATACCAACCGTTTCACCGCTTCAACGAACGGCACGCTCAACCTGTATCTCCAGGAAAAATCGGCCAAGGGATTTTATTATGTCTCCTTCCGCGTGCCGGGCGAAAATGTCGGCGTGCCGTGATTTCAACTGAAACCACCAAAATGAAAACCATCCTCCTGTCATTTATTTGCGGCGAAAGCTTCGGCAGCAACCGCCCGAAGCGGAGCTTGTCGCCGCACGAGCAGCAGATGCGTTTTTTTACGGTGATGTTTTCCGCCGTGGGGCTGGTTGTGTTTGGCGTGTTGTTCTGCCTCCTCAACCGTTGAAGCGCTATGAAAAAAGAAAATGCCAAGACTGAAAACGTTCCCCCGGAATCTTCTGGCAAGGAACGGGTGAGCGGGCGCGGCAAATTTCTGCGTTCACCGCCCATCCGGCAGTTGATGAAGCCAGTTGTCCGTCCGCTGTGGGTGTGAGCAGCGAATGAACTTCGCCGCCGCGCTTTCAAACTGGCAGCCGCACCGTGAAAGTCGTGCCAACGGCCACTTCGCTCGCCACTTCAATCGTCCCGCCGTGCGCTTCTACGATGGCCTTGCAGATGGACAGGCCGAGGCCGGAGTTGCCCGCGCCCGTGCGTGACGAGTCAGCGCGATAAAATCTTTCAAACACACGCAGCAAATCTTCCGGGGCAATGCCTTTGCCAGTGTCCGCCACCGTCAGCACCGCGAGCGCGCCTTGCGTTTCCAGTTTCACCCGCACTTCGCCGCTCGGCTGGTTGTATTGAATTGCGTTCGTCAGCAAATTGGTCACGACTTGCGCGAGCCGTTCCGAATCGCCGGTCAAGGCAGCGGGTGAAAGTTCGGTGGAAATGTTCACGCCGCGTTCCTCGGCCAGCGTTTGCACCAGCTCGGCTGAATCCTTGACCGTGTTGGCGAAATCAAATGGCATCCGCTTCAAAACTTCCTGCCCGGCATCAAACCGCGCCAGCTCCAGCAGCGACTCGATGAGCTTGCGCATCCGCTGTGCCGCGCGCTGGCAGGCTTCGACCGTCTGTTTGTAACCCGCCGCATCGCGCTCGCGTGCAAGGCTCATCTGCGTTTGCGTGAGAATCACGGAAACCGGCGTGCGTAACTCATGCGCCGCGTCCGAGGCGAATTGTTTCTGCTGCGCGAATGCCGTTTCCAATCTCGCAAACGTGGAATTCAAAACCGCCGCAAGCTGGCCGAGTTCACTCTCCGCCTCGGCGACGTTGATGCGCTGCGACAAATCGCCGCCGGAAATTTTCACCGCCGTCGCGCTGATTTCTGAAATTGGTTTCAGGGAACGCCCCACGAACCACCAACCGCCCACGAGGCCGATGAATAAAATCAAGCCGCCCGCACCCGCTAGGTTGCGCGCCGTGCTGCGC
>JBEEMY010000323.1:0-3659 GCA_041192415.1 Verrucomicrobiota bacterium
GTGGGTGTCGACTACGCGCTGTATCTGCTCAGCGTGCAGCTGGAGATGCAGCGTCGCGGTGCCTCGCTGACCGAAGCCTATCGCCGCTCGCTGGACTTTACCGGCCGCGTGGTCGCCCTGCGGGTCGCGCGCGATGCGAGCTACACCTACTGGTTTGATTTCCGGCAGGCCATCACGAACCTGCCTGATGCCAAATGGTCGCTGGGCGGTTTGGAAGTTCACTACGGCGCGGATTCGCCGCGCGCCAGCAGCGGTGCGACGGTGCTGTGGGACATGACGCCCGGCAGTCGCGGGCCAGTGAATTCCACCTTCGCCACGATGCACGACGCGCAACTTCAAATCGGACTCACTTACTCCGATGCGAATTTCAACGTCACGCCCATCAAAAAAGGTAGCACGACGCCAGAGTCGCTGGATGTAGTGGTGAGCTTCGGGCCGTTCCCCGGCAATCAAGCGCCGACGTTTTCACTCTCGCCCACCAACCTCACGCTCGGCGCGGGTGTCGGGCAGACGTTTGCCGCCACGGCCACCGATTCCGATGGCGACACGCTTGCGTATTACTGGGAGTTTGACGACAACCAATCTCTCGGCGGCACGGACTTCGGCGGCGTGAATGACGATGCGCGGTTTGCAACGAACGGTTTTCATGTATGGAGTCAAAACGGAATCAATTATGTCCGCTGCACCGTTTCAGATATGAAGGGCCACACCAAAACCTTGTCTGCCACCGTGACGGTGACCAACGGCCTGACCGCGCCCGCGACTTTAAGCGGCATTGTGAAAGACGAACTCGGCAACCCGCTCGCCGGTGCCATCGTGAACAACTATCTTTCCGGCGTGGGTTACGGCGCGGTCAGCTTTGCCGGTTCCAGCGCGACTGCTGCCGACGGGAAATATCTCATCGCGGTTCCCTTCACCAATGTTTTCTACAAACTCACAGCGATGTGTCAGGGCTACACGTTTACGAACTCTGCAGGCTTTGTGACCAGCACCAACTATGTGGGCGCTGGCGGTCTTACCGGCGTGAACTTCACCCGTATGCGCTCCCCGCGCTCCGTTTCTGGCGGTGTCTATATCGCGGGACGCGGTTACGACAGCCCGACCGACGGCACGCTTACCGTAAGTTCTGGTTCCCAGAGCGTCATCGTGTCCAACGGCGGCTGGCAAATGAACATCGCCGACGGTTCACTCGTGACGTTCACCGCCACCGCGACCAATTTGGCTTACACTGTCACGTCGGATTTTCCCAAGCCCTACGCGGTGGTGGATGACGTCCTCACGCTCACGTTCTTCGTGGATGTTCCCGGCGCGATGCCGCTGACGGGTTTCATTTCCAGCGGCACGAACAGCGATGACAACGCCGGCACGGTCAACATTCCCGTGGTGATGACGCTGCCCGCCGGGATGACCAACTGGCCGGGCTTGCAATCATTTCCCTACACGATTGACGACAGCAGCACCGCCGAATACGGCGTGGATTACAAGATGCACGGCGGCATCATCAATTTCTACGGCGGCTTCGTGCCCGCGCCGTTCAACATTCCGCTCACCATCATCCATACCGGCGTGCCGAAAAATAAAACCGTGGTCATCAAGCTCGCGGCCGGAAATTCCGTCGCCAGCCTCGGCGCGATTTCGACTTTTATTTACACCATCACGAATCCGCCTCCGCCCGTCAGCGCCGTTGTGACGAATGCAACATTCATTCTCACTTGGCCCGCCGTGAGCGCCGCGCACTACACCATCGAATCAACGACCAGCTTGAGTCCCGCAACTTGGACCAGCCGCGCCCCGCACACAAACCTGACGGGTCTCAACGGAGTCATGACGCGCAGCATTCCGCTCAATGGCGCGACGAATGAATTTTTCCGTATCAAGGTAGAGTAGTCTGTCCGCGATGGCTGGAAGCCCATGCCACTACGCCGTCCGGCGTATCGCAATTCCCCCCAGCCGCGCTAAATTGAAGCCATGAAAATTCAGATGACGTCTTGGAAAAACTTTTTCGCCGCGCTGCTGTTTGCCACCTTCGCGTTCACCGCCAGCGCGCTGACGCTCACGAATCCCATCGTCTTCGTCACGCAGGTGCAAATGCCGCATGAGAATAACGGCAATGTTTCCAATACGTTCGTCTCCGTCGTCTCGCTGTTCGGTAATCACCTCGCCGACACGGAACACGCCGGTCGCGGCGGCGATCTCTGGTTGATGACGACTAACCTTGGCCTCGTCAATCTCACGCGCCGCGCGGGTTTCGGCACGAACGGCGTGCAGGATGGCGTGGGCATTGGCGTGCGCGATCCGGCGATTCATTGGCTCGGCCAGAAAATGATTTTCAGCATGGTCGTCGGCGCGCCAACGAATGCCGCCGACGCGCGAATTTTTTTCTGGCAGCTTTACGAAGTCACGAATCTCGCGGCGGTGATTGCGAACACGAACACGTTGCCCGCCATCGTGCGCGTGCCGAACCAGCCGACGAATTACAACAACGTCAATCCGACTTACGCCACGGACGACCGAATTATTTTTATGACCGACCGTCCGTTCAGTGGCGCGACGAATTTGTATCCGCAGCTCGAAGAATATCGCGGCAAGCCAAGTGTGACCGGCACTTACAGTCTTGATCCAGCAACCGGCGATTTGCGCGTGCTGAACCACACGCCGAGCGGCGCGTTCAATCCGTTCGTGGATAGTTTTGGTCGCGTCATCGAGACGCGTTGGGATCATCTCTCGCAAGATTCAAACGCCACGGACGACCGGCTCAACCTGAACAACAATGGCTCCTACACGTTCGCCAGCGAAGCGGCAAATGCCATGACGCTGCCGAGCGTGGCGGAATTTTTTCCCGAGCCGCGCAACTACGACACGACCAACCGCCTCGCGCTCGGCGTGAACGGCAATGCCTTCAATCTGTTCCTGCCGTGGATGCTGCCGGAAACCGGTGGCGAGGAGGAAATCATCAACCACTTTGGCCGTCACGAATTTTCCAGTGCGATGAGCAGCTCGTTTTTCGGCGACACGAATTTATTTTCATTCAGCAATCTCGCGACACGCCCGGCGGCTGGGGTCATCGCCGCCAACACCAATCTCATCGAAAACTTTTTCCAAATCACCGAAGACCCGCGCACGAATGGAACGTATCTCGGTGTGGATTCGCCGGACTTTTCGCCGACCGGCGGCGCGCACACTTCGGGAAGAATCATCGGGCTGATCGGCCCGCCGTCATTGAACCCCGACAACATGATGTTCTTCTACGTCACCGCCGCCAACGCCGGGCTGAACTATCGCAACCCGTTGCCGATGGCGGATGGGAAATTAATTTCCGCCGTCACCCCCGCGTCCGGCTTCGACACGAATCTCGGCACGGCCACGTTTCCGAAATCGTCCTACAATTTCCGGCTGACGCTGCTGACGAACTCGGCCGCGTCGCCATTTTATTTCACGAACCAGTTTCTCATTTCCAATCTGCTCTCGAACAACGCCGTGTATTGGGCCAACGGCCTGCGCGTGACGCACACGAATGCGCTGTGGGAATTGCAGCCGGTGGAAGTCCGCGCGCGCTTCATCCCTACGCCGTGGAATCCCGGCGTCGCGAGCATCGAGCAAACTGTTTTCGCGAGCGCGAATATTGACCTCGCTACGTTTCAAGCCGACCTCGCGAATCG
>JBEEMY010000324.1:0-3652 GCA_041192415.1 Verrucomicrobiota bacterium
CCGCTGTTCCATTACAGCCTGAATCCCGGCGGCATTTTATTTCAAGGCAGCGCGGAGACCATCGGCGACAGCACGGATTTGTTCGCGCCATTGGGCGGCAAATCGCGGCTGTTCCGGCGGCGCGAATCCGTGCTGCGGACGGAGCCGACGATTTTTCCCTCGTCGTTCAGCCCCGCGCCCGTCACCGGGACGGAAGCTAGTCCGTTGACCAAACCGCCCGCCAGCCTGCAAGCGCTGGCGGATCAACTGGTGCTGCAAACTTACGCGCCGCCCGCCGTGCTGACGAATGACGCGGGCGACATTTTTTATGTCAGCGGTCGCACGGGAAAATATCTGGAACCGGCGGCGGGCAAGGCGAACTGGAATTTGTTCGTGATGGCGCGCGAAGGGTTGCGCTACGAACTGACGCGCGCATTTCAAGCTGCGCTCCGGCAGAAAAAAAATGTGGTGCTGCACGGTCTCAAGGTCGGCACGAACGGCGGCACGCAGTTTGTGGATGTGACCATCCGCCGCCTCGACGAGCCGGGGCCGCTGCACGGACTGGTGATGATCGTGTTCACCGATGTGGCCGCGCCATTGAACCCGGTGGTGGGGAAGCCGCCAAAAACATCCGCCCGCAGTCCGCGCGTGACCGAGCTGGAGCGGGAACTGTTGCACATTCGCGGCGAGGCGCGGGCGACGCACGAAGAGATGCAGACCTCGCAGGAGGAATTCCGTTCGGCCAACGAGGAGTTGCAATCCACGAATGAAGAATTGCAGTCCACCAACGAGGAACTCACGACCTCGAAGGAGGAGATGCAATCCATGAACGAGGAGATGCAGACCGTCAACGCCGAGTTGCAGACGAAGGTGGATGAACTCTCGCGCACGAGCAATGACATGAAAAACCTGCTCGACAGCACGGACATTGCGACGCTTTTTTTGGACAAGGATTTGAACGTGCGCCGGTTCACGCCGCAGGCGACGAAGATCATCAAGCTCATCGCCGCCGACGCGGGCCGGCCCATCACCGACCTGGCCACGGATTTGCATTACCCGGAACTCGTGGCCGATGCGCGCGAAGTGTTGCGCCGCCTGACCTCGGTGGAAAAATCCATCAGCGCGACGGAAGGCCGCTGGTTCACCGTGCGCATCATGCCGTATCGCACGGCGGATGACCGGATTGAAGGCCTCGTCATCACGTTCGCCAACATCACCGTGGCGAAAACGCTGGAGGCAAAGTTGCGCGGCCAGCACGCCAGTTTGGAAAAATCGTTCGCGGGAAAAACTCTTTCGGCGAAGCGACCGGCGCGGCGCACCAAACGATGAAAATAAAACCCGCCATTGTTGCCGTTGAAATGCGCCACCGCGCCGAAGTGCAATTGCGGGCGCGACCAAAGCCACCGACGGCGACTGGTGTTCTGAAATCTGCCGCCGACAGCCAGCGGCTGCTCCACGAATTACAGGTGCATCAAGTGGAGTTGGAAATGCAGAACGCCGAGCTGCGGCAGGCGCGGGATGAGCTGGAAGCGGCGCTGGAAAATTTTACCGACCTCTACGATTTTGCGCCCGTCGGCTATTTTACGCTCACCGCCGATGGCGTCATCAATCAGGTCAATCTCACCGGGACAAATCTGGTCGGGATTGAACGCGCCCGTTTGGTGAGCCGGTTTTTTGGCACGCTGGTGGTGCCGGAGCTGCGTTCCATTTTCCATTCGTTCCTCAAAAAAGTTTTTGCGAGCCAGACTAAATTAGCCATGGAGCTTGAGCTTATGGGCCAGTCCGGCCAGCCGCTCCGGGCGGTGAACCTCGAAGCCCGGCGACTGCTCAACGGGCAGGAATGTCGCGTGGCCGTGATGGACATCACCGCGCGCAAACGGGTCGAGGAAAATGTGCGCGTTTCAGAAGTCCGCTATCGCCGCCTCTTTGAGACGGCGCATGACGGCGTGCTGCTGCTGAATCCCGCCACGCGCAAAATCACCGACGCGAATCCATTCATGACGAAGTTGCTCGGCTACACGCACGCGCAGTTGGTGGGGAAAGAATTGTTTGAGATCGGATTGCTCAAAGATGAATCCGCCAGTCAGGAAATGTTTCAGAAACTGAAACGTGATCACGAAGTGCGTTACGAAGATTTGCCGCTGGAAAGCAAGGGCGGGCGGCATCAGGAAGTCGAAGTGGTGGCGAATCTTTATTCGGAAGACGGCCACGCGGTCATCCAATGCAACATCCGCGACATCACGGCGCGCAAGCTGGCGGAAATAGCGTTGAACCGCTTGGCGGCGATTGTCGAATTTTCGGAGGACGCCATGATCGGCAAAACCCCGGTCGGCATCATCACCAGTTGGAACAGCGGTGCGGAAAAGATTTTTGGCTATGCTGCCCACGAGATGGTGGGGACTTCCATCATGCGGCTGATTCCGAGCAACCGCTGGGACGAGGAGAAGGGTATTCTCGCAAAAATAAACAGCGGCAAAGGGGTGAAGCACTTCGAGACGTTGCGAAAAACCAAGGACGGACGTTTGATCCAAGTCTCGGTCACCTCCTCGCCAATCAAGGATGCCACGGGCAAAATCGTCGGTGCCTCGAAAGTGGTCCGCGACATCACCGCGCGCAAACAAGCCGAGGCCACGCAACGGCGCGTCGAGGTGCTGGCCGCGTCGAATAAAAAGTTGGAAGCCGAAATTATTCAGCGGCTGGCGGTCGAGCAATCGCTCAAGCAAAGCCAGCAGCTCCAGACCCGGCTCCTGGAGGAAGCCCGCCATATGCAGGGAGAATTGCGCCAGTTATCGCGGGAAGTGTTGCGGGCGCAGGAAGAGGAGCGCAAGCGCATCAGCCGCGAGTTGCACGATGTGATCGCGCAGACGTTGACGGGCATCAACGTCCGGCTGGCGAGCTTGAAAAAAACGGCCGGTCGCAACACCACCGACTTTGAACGCAACCTCACCCGCACGCAGGAGATTGTGAGCCAGTCCGTGGATGTCGTGCATCAGTTCGCGCGTGAACTTCGCCCGGCGGTGCTGGATGACCTTGGCTTGATTCCCGCGCTGCACACGTTCATGAAAGATTTTGCCAAGCGCACCGGCCTCCACACGCGCCTGACCGCGTTTGCCGGCGTGGAGAAAATGGACATCGCCAAGCGCACGGCGCTTTTTCGCATCGCGCAGGAGGCGCTTATGAATGTGTCGCGTCATGCGCAGGCCAGCCGGGTGGAGGTGAGCCTCCATAAATTCGCGAGCCGCGTGAGCATGCGCGTCAAAGACGACGGCAAATCATTTCAGGTGCAACGCGTCATGCAGGCGAAAGGCCGCAAACGCCTCGGCCTGCTCGGCATGAGAGAGCGTGTCGAAATGGTCGGCGGCACTTTCGGCGTGGAATCCGCTCCGGGCAAGGGCACGATCGTTCAGGTGGATGTTCCCTTCACTGAAGCGCCGAAAAGTTCGCGGCAGAAAGTCAGGTAGGGCGCGTCACTCCGTGCGCGCCGTCGGTTGCAAGTGGCGCGTTCGGCGGGCAGAGGACTGCCCATCCCTACCGGTTGGGCGGCACATGGGGTGTTCACCCCATTGCGGGTGAGGTTGACAAGCGGCAAACTCTCAACGAATGCCCGTGTCGCCACATCAAAAAAACGAAATTAAATTTCAAAAAAAATCCTGCGCGATTCTTGTCTTGTTTC
>JBEEMY010000325.1:0-3645 GCA_041192415.1 Verrucomicrobiota bacterium
CGACGTGACCGTAAAGCATCGTGCAAGTGCTGCGTCCGCCGAGCTTGTGCCACTGGCGATGCACGTCCAAGTATTCCTCGGCGGATTCCTTGCCCTTGGCGATTTGTGAACGGACTTCCTTGCGGAAAATTTCCGCGCCGCCGCCGGTGAGCGAGTCGAGTCCGGCGGCTTTCAACTCGGTGAGCGTTTCCACGGTGGATTTTTTCGCGAGCCACGCGAGGTGGAGAATTTCAATGGCGGTGAAACATTTCAACTGCAAGCGCGCATCCAATGTCTTGAGCGCACGCAACATCTCGACGTAATGACTGAAAGGCAGCGAAGGATGCAGCCCGCCGACGATGTGCAATTCCGTGATGCCCAACTTCAACGCCTCGCGCGCTTTTTGCACGATCTCCTCGATGGAAAACTGGAAGCCGTCCGCATCGCGTTTCTTGCGCGAGAAGGAGCAGAACTCGCACGAAAGGATGCAGTAGTTCGAGTAGTTGATGTAGCGGTTGATGATGAAGCTGGCGCGGTTGCCGACTTTTTTCGCCCGCACAAAATCCGCGATGGCTCCGAGCGCATTCAGGTCGCGCGTCTCAAACAGCCGCAACGCGTCGGCGTCAGAAATGCGTTCGCCCGCGACGACCTTGTCGTAGATGTCGCGCAGTTCGCTGTGTTGGATGAAAAAATTCACCCGAAAGAACTATCAGAACCGGCGCGCACAGGCAAATTGGCAGTTTGGAGGGTAGCACTCCGGCCTCCTCGCTCCCTTGGGGGAGAGGATTGAGGTGAGGGGGCAGTGTGACAGAATCTGAAACCGAACGACTGGCGATGACTTACCCCTCACCCTAACCCTCTCCCCCAAGGGGCGAGGGGACAAAACCAAACCGACCCGCTTCCGTTTGGAACGCCAAGCATTGCTCGGCATCCTTTGCCGAACTCCGGGTTTGATAATTCCAACATAATCTGCAACTTTTCGCGCCCCTTGATGTTCAAACAGGACAAAAATGGCCTTTAGCTCGGTCAAAAATCTCGTTGCGACGGTCGCGGAAGCGTCACCGGCGCAGTTCGACGACTGGCGCAAATCGTGGCGTGCCGCTGCGGACGCCGGTTCCGCCGAGCCGTTGCTCACATTCGTCGCCCGCGAGCGCGGCGTGGCCGAAGATGTCTTCATGCAGCGCCTCGCCGTCGCGCTCGGCTGGCCGTATCTCGATCTCGCCAAGCTGACCATCGAAGACGATGTCCGCAAAAAAATTGCCACCAAGCTCGCGTTCCAATTTTTCGTGATGCCGGTGGCGGTCATCAACGGCGTTTTGCAAATCGCCGCGAGCGACCCGTTCGATGCCGCGATGATGAGTGCAGTGCGCTTCGATGCGAAGATGCCCGTGAGTTTCGCGCTCGCCACGCGCTCGGAAATCGAGAAGGCGTTGAAAAAGTATTTCGGTGTCGGCGCAGAAACGCTCGATGAAATGGGCGAAGGCGACGGGATGGATCTCGATCTCGCGACCGACAAAGAAATCACCGAGGGCGATCAGGAGGCAAGCGTCATCAAGTTCGTGAACCAGATTATCTGGGAAGCGTTCAAGAACCGCGCGACGGACATTCACTTCGAACCGCAGGAAGATGAACTGCGCATCCGCAACCGCATTGACGGCATCCTCCACCTGATTCCGCTGCCCGCGCAGTTGAAACGCTTTCAAGCCGCGCTCATCTCGCGTATCAAGGTGATGAGCGGGATGAACATTTCCGAAAAACGCCTGCCGCAGGACGGACGCATCAACGTCCGCATCAAGGGCGAGGAAATTGACATCCGCGTTTCTACCGTGCCGACGGTTTACGGCGAATCCGTTTCGCTCCGCTTGCTGACGCGTGGAAAAATTTTCATGTCGTTGGATAAACTTGGTTTTTCCAAGCTGGAAGAAGACGCCATCCGCGACATCATCATCAAGCCGCACGGGATTTTTCTCGTCACCGGCCCGACGGGTTCTGGAAAATCCACCTCGCTCTACGCTTTTCTCTCCGCCATCAACTCGGTTCATAAGCGCATCATCACGATTGAGGAACCGGTGGAATACGAACTCAAAGGCATCAATCAAATTGCCGTGCGTTCGGACATCGGGCTGACGTTCGCGATGGGCTTGCGCCACATTTTGCGGCAAGACCCGAACGTTGTGATGATCGGCGAAATCCGCGATTCGGAAACGGCGGACATCGCCATCCGCGCGTCGCTCACCGGTCACTTGGTTTTCTCCACGCTGCACACGAACGATGCGCCGAGCGCGTTCACGCGTTTGACGGACATGGGCATCGAGCCGTTTTTGATTGCGTCGTCGGTCGAGGCGGTGCAAGCGCAACGGCTGGTTCGCACCATTTGCGAGCACTGCAAGACCGAGCAGAACGTGGATCACGATTACCTGCGCAAGATTGGTTTTCCCGAAGCCGACATCGGCACGGCGAAAATCTGGCATGGCGCGGGTTGCGAAGAATGTCGCCAGCAAGGTTATCAAGGCCGCAAAGGTATTTACGAATTGCTCATCGTCACCGAAGCGTTGCGCCCGCTCATCATGAACCGCGCGCCGGCCACGACCATCGCGCAACTGGCCATCGCCAACGGCATGCGAACGCTGCGCACCGACGGTTGGAAAAAAGTGCGGGAAGGCACCACCACCATCGAGGAAGTTTTGCGCGTCACCCAGATGGAAGAGCATCTCGAATCCCTGGGCGGGGCGGATGACCAGACGCAGTTTGTCACACGCTGATTCAATGAACACCGCTGCGACATTGCCGATTGCCGATTGCCGATTGCCGATTGCCACCGGCAGCGTGGTTTGCAATCGAAAATCGAAAATCGAAAATCGAAAATTTTGATATGGCTCGCTGGAATTCCTGCAACCTCCTCCACGTCGCCCCGGACGCGAAACGCCTCTGGCAATTCGACGCGAAGGGCGGCAGCTTCGTGCTCGCGCGGGAGCAGCGCGTGCCGCACACGGAGACGATGCCGGCGAAATTTGTAGCGAAGTCCTGGAGTTCACTCTGGCAGCCCAAGCTAAACCTCGCGTGGCTGCCGCCGGAAAATGTTTTTCTGCGCGTCATCGAACTGCCCGCTGCGAATGCGGAAGAAACTTTTTCCATGGTCGAGTTGCAGTTGGAAAAACTCTCGCCGATTCCTGTGACGCAAGTCGTGTGGACGATGCACGCACTCGGCACGCACTCCAGCGCGGCCAAGGCGGATGGCACGGTGGAAAGTTTGCAGACAGTCATGGTGATCATCGCGGCGCGCAGCGCGGTGGAAGAATTTCTCGGCAAGCTGGAGAAGGAAGGCTATCTCGCCGACCGCCTCGAAGTGCCGATGCTCGACCAACTCGAAGCCGTCGCCGCGACCGGCGATGGCGTGTGGCTGTTTCCGTTTTCCATGTCCGGCCAAAACGCCGCGCTCGTGGCGTGGCGTGACAGTGGTGCGTTGCGTAGCTTGAGTTTTGTGACGCTGCCCGCTGTGGGCGACCGCGCGGCGGAATTACAGCAACAACTTTCCCTGCTGATGATGGCGGGCGAAGTCGAAGGCTGGCTGACTTCCGAACCGAAGTGGAATCTCGTGGCCGATCCGGCGAATGCAACCGAGTGGGAAAATGTTTTACGCGCGGCCACCGGCGGCACGGCGACGGT
>JBEEMY010000326.1:0-3637 GCA_041192415.1 Verrucomicrobiota bacterium
GCCGGCTGGCTGCTTTCAGCGCTGGGCGCGTTGACGCTGACCGGCTATGGGATCGCGGGCGGGCTGGCGCTGGCTGCGCTATCGCTGGGCGGGCAAAAATTCCCGCCGCTGGTTTTCAGAAATAGTTTCCGCCGTCCGTTGAACTGGTGGCGACGGCGACGAGTTTTGCCGTTGCTGTTTCTAGTCATCAGCGCGCTCATCGGGTTGGGTTCGGTGCTGCACGCGCCAAATAACTTCGACGGCTTGAGCTACCGTGCGCCCCGCGTGTTGAACTGGCTTGCCGCGCATCACTGGTATTGGATCAACACGGCCTTGGAGCCGACCAATTACATGATGGCCAACTACGAGTGGCTTACCGCGCCGCTGCTGGCCGCCACGCACAACCTGCATTACACGGTGGTCATCAACTGGATTTCCTTTGCCGTTTTACCGCCGCTGTTTTTCAGCCTGCTCCGCAACTTTGGCGTGCCCCGGCGGGTGGCCTACGACTGGATGTGGGTTTTCCCTTCGGGCTGCCTGATCGTGATGCTCGCCGGCGGCATCGGCAATGACCTGTTGGGCTTGGCGATGATTTTGGCGGGCTTGCATTTCGCCCGGCGTTTTACGGAGCGCGGCGGCAATCATTTTTTATTCGATGCCTTGCTCGCCGCCGGTTTTGCCACCGGGGTCAAGCTGACCAACGTGCCGCTGGCGATTTTCGTAGCCATCGTCCTGCTAAAAAATGTCCGCCAATTTTTGGCGCACGCCCGGATTGCCGCGGCGGGTTGTCTTTTGGCGGCGCTGGTTTCTGGCTTGATTCCACTGATGTTGAATTACCGGCATACCGGCTCTCTGCTGGGCACCACTTCGGGTGTGGATCAAACGACCCAGCCCGTGGCTGGCTGGTTGGGCAACGGACTGATTGTGGTCGTCGGTGCGCTCGCCCCGCCGGTATTTCCCGGGGCGCGACCAGCCAGCGCGTTGGCGGAGCGGGCCTTGCCTGAAAATCTTGCCGCTTGGCTCCACCGGCATTATCCCAAATTCAACTTGTCCGCGAATGAATTGCCGCAAGAGGAAGGCGGATCCCTTGGTCTGGGGCTAACGCTCGTGTGCGCCGTGATGCTGTGGGTCTGGTGGCGGTCGCGGCATCAGGTCAACATCGCCACCGGACTGACCGCCTGGCAGCGAATGGCCTGGTGGGTTTGGCTGATTTTTGCGCTCGCTGTCTTGTGCGCGAAACTTGGCACGGGACCACCGGCTCCGCGAAATTTGCTGCCCTGGTTCGCACTGGCGCTGGCACCCGGCATCGGATTTTTTAGTCGTGCCCGGCTCGCGTCCGTTCGGCTATGGCGCATCGTGACCGTGCTGGCGATGTTGAGCGTGTTGCCCGCGTTGCTCCTGACCCCGTCGCGTCCGCTCATTCCGCCGGCTTGCATCCAACGCGCCGCGCAGATGGCGGGCGCCTCGGCAGCCGTGCAGTCGCGACTGGCAAGCGTGTATGGCAGCTATGCGTTGCGCGCCGATCCCTTCGCGGAAATTCGTGGATTGCTACCCGCTGCCAGCACACCCTTGGGGCTGGTTTCCAGCGGCGAAGAACCGGTCGCCGCGTGGTGGAAACCATACGGACAGCGGCGCTGTGAATTTTTGTTATCCGCCGCCGACGTGGCCGCGGCGCGGCAGCGGGGCGTCCAGTATGTCGTGATCGAGCGCGAGGCGTGCGAGAAATTTTTTGGCAGCGACGTTCCCGGCTGGCTTGCACAAAATCAAGCGCAAGCCATTCAGACATTTGAAGTCATCATTTTTGCGTCGCGCCCACCCAAACAATTCACGCTCGCGCACCTTGCCACGCCGTAAAAATTTCCGCAGGCTGGCCGGCGCGCATTTTTGCGCCAGAAAAAATTTACGCATCCGGCTTGGCCGGGACGCCGGATTTTGTGGCCACCGGAGATAAATAAAATTGAAACGCGAGATGTTTGAGCGCTTATTCCAATTCAAAAAAACGGCCGCGTTGCCGGCGACGGATACGTTGCTGGTGGGTGCGCGCCGGGTGCCGTTGTTGCTGGTGACGAATCTGCGGGCGCGCCGCTACTTGCTGCGCCTGCGACCGGATGGCACCGCGCGGGTAACCATCCCGCGACGCGGAACGCTGACGGCCGCGCGGGAATTCGCGCAACGCAACCTCGGCTGGCTGGAGGAGCAATTCAAACGTCAGGCCAGCCAACCAGAGCAGAAGAAAAGTTGGCAGGTCGGCGAGGAAATTTATTTTCGCGGCGAGCCAGTTCGCATTGAATTGGCGGCGGATGGTTTTATTTGTATCGGCACCGAGTGTTTGCCGATTGCAGGTGACGCCGCCGACTTGCGGCCAGCCATCCAAAAACATTTGCGCCAACTGGCGGCGAAAGAACTGCCACCGCGCGTCATCGAGCTGGCCGGTATTCATGGCGTTCAAGTGTCGCGCATTTCGGTGCGGAACCAGAAATCACGCTGGGGTTCGTGTTCGCGGCGCGGAACTATTTCGCTGAACTGGCGATTGATCCAGTGCCCGCCGTTTGTCCGCGACTACATTATCCTGCACGAACTGGCGCATCGTCGGCAGATGAATCACTCGGAAAAATTCTGGCAGGAAGTCGGGCGGCTGTGTCCGGATTACCACACGGCTGAAGCGTGGGTGAAGCGACACGCTATGTTGCTGCGCTGATTGCGGCACGAAATTGCATTGAGCAAACGTCTCCGCGCCGGTAGAGTGACGGCCTGCGCGCGTAGCTCAACTGGATAGAGCGTCGGTCTCCGAAGCCGAAGGTTGTGGGTTCAACTCCCGCCGCGCGCACCAGCCTTCGCTTGAACGCAGTGAAAGCGAAGGCTGCCGCGCCGAAGCACAGCGTAGGCGGGCGAAAGCAACCGCGCGCAGCGAGCTACGGCTCGGCCAGCCAGCCAAGACCAGCTTCCTTTTTCTCGTTTCGAGTTGGTAAACAAAAAATGTTTTTCGGTTAACACTCGCCTTCGCTTGAACGCGGTGAAAGCGAAGACTGCCGCGCCGAAGTGCAGCGTAGGCGGGCGAAAGCAACCGCGCGCAGCGAGCTACGGCTCGGCGAGCCAGCCAACCCACCGTCACCCCGCAGCGAGCTATGGCTCGGACAAAATTCCGGTTTCAGGTTTCACATTTCCAAGTTCGTTTTGCATACTCCGCGCCGTGGCCGACAAAAAAAACGAACCTTCACGCTTCGCCGCTCAGTGCGCGCGGCACGCGGCGGCGTTTGGCTACGTCCTGCGCGAAGTCCTGCCGGTGATTTTGAAAACCGGGCGGCGGCCAGTCATTTTTTCCCGCTTCATCGGCATGGGCGATATCATTTGCACCATTCCCGCCGCGCGCGAACTGATGAAACGTCATCCGGGCGCGACGTTCATCTATAATTGCCATTCGGATTTCGCCGCCGTGCCGAGCATTGCTGCCGTTGCGACGCGGGTGACTTCATTGCCGGATGTGGGGCTGGTTGGGCACTGGTATAAATTTTTGCTCGGCGGCTTTTACCACTTTGCGCATGGCGACGATATGCCGGGCCAAGCCGCGCAGGAGCCGATGGTCATGGAATTTTGCCGCCAATTCGACGTGCCAATTACGGATGAACATCCGTTGCTCACCGCCACCGCCGATGTGCGC
>JBEEMY010000327.1:0-3613 GCA_041192415.1 Verrucomicrobiota bacterium
GACTACCGCGAGACGGATTGGTGACAGCGTGTGTAGTCGGCCACGTTCCTTCAAAAACTTCCACCGGCAAATTGCCAAACCAAACCGGGCTGGCCATCATCCCAGCGTGGCACAGTTGAAATTGAATTCCCATTGCTTCAGCCGGAAAAATGTTTTTGCGCTGCTGCTGGCCATTATCACCGCGACGTTTTCGGCGGCGGCGGGCGGCAACGTGAAGTGGTTTGTGTTGGACCCATCCATCCACCATCAAGTCATGGACAACTTCGGCGCGAATGACGCGTGGAGCATCCAGAAGATTGGTGCGGAGTGGTCGGAGCAAAATAAAAATAAAATCGCCGACCTGCTGTTCTCCACAAATAACGGCATTGGGCTTTCGTGCTGGCGGTTTTACCTTGGCGCCGGCGTCAACCGGCAGACCATTCGGGATCCGTGGCGCACGGCGGAGTCGTTCGAGATCGCGCCGGGCAATTACGACTGGACGCGGCAGCCGGGCGGGCGCTGGTTTCTGCGCGCGGCCAAGGCGCGCGGCGTGCCGCAGTTTGGCCTGACGGTCTATTCGCCGCCGCTCCGGCTCACGCGAAACGGTTTGAGCAATCTCGGCGCGGACACGAATTCCACCACGAACCTCAAGCCCGGGGCGGAGGATGAGTTCGCCGGCTATCTCGCCGACACGCTGAAACATTTCCGGGATGAGGCCAATGCCGCCGAGCGCACGGATTTTAATTATATTTTTCCCATCAACGAACCGCAGTGGGAATGGCAGCGCAAGCAGGAGGGCAATCGCGTGGCGAACGGCGATTTGAAAAATATTTTCCGCGCGGTGAAGCGGCGGTTTGACCGCGATGGCGTGGTGACGAAAATTCTCGGCCCCGAATCCGGAAGCATCCCGGACATGACCAGCCTCGACGCTCCAGCACGCGCGAAGTGGCACGCAGATTACGGCAATTATCTGAAGCTCATTTGCGGCGACGCGGAATTGGCCGCGTGTTTCAGCGGCATCATCACCTACCACAGCTATTGGTCGGATGACATTTCCGGCGAGCTTGTGCCGCATCGCGAGGTGTTGGGCCGGGCGTTCGCAACCTTTCCGAACTGGAAAATCTGGCAGAGCGAGTATTGTCTCATGAAACCCGGGCGCGACCTCGGCATGGAGGCGGCGCTGCATCTGGCGCGTGTCATTCACAGCGACCTCACGCTCGTCAACGCCTCCGCGTGGCAATGGTGGCTGGCGGTGTCCGGCGGCAATTACCAGGACGGACTGATTTACACGGATTACAAAAGACCCGGCGATGCGGAGACGATTTACGAATCCAAGCTGCTCTGGACGCTGGGAAATTTCAGCCGCTTCATCCGTCCCGGCATGGTGCGCGTGGAATTGTCCGGCGCGCAAGACGTGCAAGGGCTGCTGGCCTCGGCGTATCTCGATGAAAAATCCGGGCGCACCGTGCTGGTGCTAATCAATGAAAGCGCCGAACCGCAGGCGATTCAAATCCGGTTCAAGTCCGCGACCACCGCCGGAAAATGGTTCACGCCTTACACCACGTCAGCCCAGGCGAATCTCGCGGCTGGAAAAAACCTTAAGATTACGGAAACAATTTCCGTCCCGCCGCGCAGCGTGGTGACATTGGTAGAAGCCGCCGGCGTGAAAGACAAATAAAACGTTCGCGCCAGCGGACGATGGCTCGGTAGTTTCAACCCTGCTTGTTTCTGAATGGTGACACGAACGCAATGTCGCTGTTGCATGGCCGCGCCATGCTCACCGGTGGCAGCGTATGGAACAACCCTTGATCATCCAAGAAATGGCCTTGCGTCCGACTGGCGAATGGCGGCCGGACGAGTGTGGCTGGACGGTGATGCGCGTGGTTGTGGGAGCCGGCTATATTCTGGGGAAAACGTTCACCCAAGAATTAAATGCGGAGGATGTGTTTGTGGCCGGGCCGGACAGCCGGGCGGTTTTGCGCGCCAGCCAACTGGGTCGGCTGCGCATGGAATTCTTTGTCGTGTTGCCGCAGTATTTCAACAGCCTGCTGACAGTCAGTGAATCGCAGCGGCTGAAATAGCTCGCGCAGACATCTGGGCCGCAGGCACTCTTTTTTTCCGGGCGCGAAAGCCATTGCGCAACGATTCAAGCGGCTGGTGGTGCAAAAGCAGCGCGGTCGCCGGCACCGACGGCTCGGTGACGAGCAGCGTCCCGACCACGGCCAGCGTGAAGTTCTTCCGCGTGAAAGCGCAGTAGGCGGACGGAATAAAAATCACGAGGACGAGTCTCCATGAGACTAGCCCTTTTTGTTTTCAGATGATCAGCAGAAAGAAAAAATTATACGCGGCAGCCGGGAGGACTCACTTCATTAGCAGGAGCTGCTTGGGTGTCAGCAGCCAGGTGAGCGTGGCGCAACGGGCGTAGCGCAGCGCTTCAATTTCCAGCTTGGCCAGCCCGCCTTTCCGCAAATCAATTGCCGCCGCAGTGTCGCCGGCGACCAAGAGTGAAATCAGTCGGCTCAAGTAAGGCTCGTGCCCGACCAGCAAAACATTTTTTGCCCGCGAGCCAAGGTCGTTAAGTTGATCTACGAGCAGCTTGGGATTGCCATCGGGCATCAAGTTGTCAGTAAAAAGTAATTTGCGCCGCAGTTCCATGGACTCGGAGATGATCAGAGCCGTCTGCCTGGCGCGCAACAACGGGCTTGTCGCCACGACATCAAATTTCAATTCCATGGCGCGCAGCGCGGCGGCGATCTGCCACATCCGCTGCTTGCCTTTGGCAGAGAGCGGACGTTCGGCATCCTTCAAATTTTTAGGCAGCCCGTTTTCGCCGGGGTCGCTGGCGATGCCGTGGCGGAGGACGAAGAGGTTCATAATCTTTTGGACGCGAACAGGGTGTTCAGACAGCCACTCGCGGTCAGCGCGTGAAACTACGCAAGCGCGAGCCTGGCTGCAATTTTTAATCTGGCAACATCTCGGCCTGACAATAATTTTATGCCGGTTTTGAAAGCCGCAACAGTTCGGCAATCCGGCTTTCCAGCCGGTTCAAATCGAGCGGCTTGGTGAAAAAATCTTCCGCTTGTATGGCGGCCGTGCGCCGGGTCACGTTGCCCGTCAGCGCGCTCATGAAAATGATGGGGATCTTTTTAGTGACCGGCTGGCGTTTCAAAATTTCGCAGACGGACAGCCCGTCAAGGTCTGGCAGCAAAATGTCGAGCAGGATCAAATCTGGCCGGCCGGTGCGCGCCTGGGTCAGCGCTTGGATGCCATCGTTGGCCACCAGAAAACCGCAACCGAGCTTCGCCAGCCGAAATTTCAAAAGTTCTACGAAATCAGCTTCGTCGTCCACGATGAGAATGTTTGGAAACACGCGCAGAGTTTAACGCCCACGCCCGGCCCGGCTTGGCGACGAGGTGGAGTACATACAGGCCAAACATCAGCATCGTCACAACGATGCAGAACCGGAAGAAGGCGGTGTCGCCAATTGCCATCGATGGGCGGCTGATCAGCTTTCGCTGGCTCTGGTCCTTCACGATGCCGGAGAAACCGGGGCCACCGTTTGGAAACTTGAGTACCGAAATGAAGATGCCAACGGCGGCCGCCATCATCAGCGTGGCGAGCCTGGTCGGCTTCG
>JBEEMY010000328.1:0-3605 GCA_041192415.1 Verrucomicrobiota bacterium
TCTTCGGCGGTATGCGCGGCAGTCAGCGTCACGCGCAGCCGCGCTGCGCCGCGTGCGACGGTCGGGAAACGGATGGCGGGGACGAAAATGTTTTGCGCGCGGAGATTTGTTGCGGCGGCGATGGCGGCGGATTCATCGCCCAGAATCAACGGGATGATGGCCGACGGAATTGCCGATTGCCGATTGCCGATTGCCGATTGGAAATCCGCGATGCGTTGCTGTAACTGGGTGCGAAGACTTTTTCCGTCGGGAGACTGCACGATTTGAATTCCAGCCAGCGCGGCGGCGGCGGCGGCGGGAATGGGCGCGGTGCTAAAAATAAAACTACGCGCGCGGTTTACTAGAAAATCAACCAGCGCGCGGCTGCCGCAGATGTAGCCGCCGCTCGCGCCAAGCGCTTTGCCGAGCGTGCCCAGCTGGATTTCAATTCGATTGCTCACGCCAAGTTCGTCGGCGAGGCCGCGTCCGTTTGGGCCGATGATGCCGGTGGCGTGCGCCTCATCCACCATCAGCCACGCGCCGTATTTTTCCTTGAGCGAAACAATTTCGCGGAGCGGGGCGCAGTCGCCATCCATGCTGAAGACGGATTCAGTGATGATTAAAACGTGACGAGTGACAAGTGATCCGTGACGAGCAGTGGTGGTTGCCCACTTCAATTTGTCTTCCAGATCATTCAGGTCGTTGTGATCGAAGATGCGGAGTTTTGCGCCGCTCAATTTCGCCGCGTCCACGATGCTGGCGTGGACGAGTTTGTCGAGGATGATGATGTCGTCCTTGCCGCACAGCGCGGTGATAGTTCCGATGACGGCGGCGTAACCGGTGGAAAAGGTCAGTGCGGCTTCGGTCTTTTTGAAGTCGGCGAGAGCTTCCTCCAGTCCGTGAAACGGCGCAAGCGAGCCGCAGACGAGCCGCGATGCGCCTGCGCCTGCGCCAAATTTTTCCACGGCTTTGATGGCGGCTGTTTTCAAGGCCGGATGATTGGCGAGGCAGAGGTAGTCGTTGGAGGAAAAATTGAGAAAGGTTTTGCCGCCGATTTCGATGCGCGGGCCTTGCGCGGAATCCACGCGGCGCAGCTCGCGGAACAAATTTTGTTCGCGCAAAGTAGCGAGTCGTTGCTGGAGTTCGGCCTCGAACGGATTCATTTTTCAACCACAGATAAACACAGATGGATGCGGATGGAAAGCGGGGTATCAAATTTTGGCGGGGATACACGGGGCGTGGCTCGGTTTGGGTGGGTTTAGCTGCGCTGCGGCCAAACCTGTCGCTGCCTGTCCTGCCGAAATCGGATGAAGGCGGAAGCGGAGCGTCAGGCGACGGAATCGTTCGCGAGCCGGAAAGTTTTCACACCACAAAGTGACCGCTGCGCGGCCAAGTCAAGTCGCAGCGCGACTTAACCCACCCACCCGCCGGTTACGTCGTGGGCGGAATCGCCCAGCGGCCTTCGATCATGCTGGCGCTGACTTTACCGCTGTGCTGAATGACGGCGGCGTGAATGTCCTTCCACTTCGCCGGGCAGGGCAGGGCGATGAGGTCGGCAAAAGATTTTTTGGAAAGCTCGCCAATTTTTCCGGTCAGGCCGAGCGCGCGCGCGCCATTGACGGTGGCCATCTGTAAAATTTCCGCCGGCGAAATGTTTTTGTCATTCGCCGCGAGCGTCTGCATTTCGGCGAACATATCTAGTTGCGGCTTTTGTTTTCCGTCCTTGCGCGTGGTGGCGAGGCTGTCGGTGCCGAGGCATAAGTTCACACCGGCGTTCGTGAGACGTTCGCGTTCAAAGGCTGCGTGCCGGAAATAATCGTGGCTGCGCGGGCAATGAACGACGTGGGTTTTGGTTTTAGCGAGCAGCGTGGCATCGCCGCGCGCGAGGTAGTTGACGTGGATGGCGAGGACGTTTTCGCCGAGCGCTTTTTGCCGCGCGTAGTGGGCGACGGGCGAGCCGTGGCCGCAGTCGGAATTATCGCGGCCATTGCGCGCGAGCCAGTCGTGCATCGCGCCGCTGGCATCTTGAAACATTTCAAACTCCGCTGCCGACTCGGCGATGTGGGTGCTAATGCGCCAGTTTTTTTTGCGCGCGGCGGCGGCGGAAAGTTTTAGCAACTCCGGCACGGTGGAGTAGGGCGCGTGTGGCGAAAGATGTGCCGAGTGGCGCGGATGTTTGAGCGTGGCAATGGTTCGGGCGGCTTCGCGGAGGATGTTGCGCGGCGGGCGGCGCGATTTGATGCCGGTCATTTCCAGAAAAGAAAACACGCGCAGCGGCGTGGCCTCCCAGACTTCCGTCAGCAGTTCCGGCACGGCCTCAATGTCGGCCACGGTGGTGGTGCCAGTTTTCAAAAGTTGATGCGCGCCGCGCAGCCAGGATTGCGCGTAGTCAGAATAATCCCAACTGGCCTTGAACGCGGTGATGGCGGCAATCCAGTCGTTGAAATTATTTTTCGGCGGCGAAATTTCGCCGGCCATGCCCGTGTAATCGAGGTGGCAATGGGCGTTGATGAGGCCGGGGAGCAGGATGACTTCGCCGAGATCAACCAGCGGGTGACGGGTAAGGAGTGATGCGTGATGCGTGATTTCTTTCCACGGCAGCACGGCGCGGATTTTATTACCCACAACCAAAACCGCGCCGTCCTCGATGGGCGGCGCGGTGATGGGGAGAATTATTTTGGCGCGGAGAATCATTCAGCGTCGGTCTCTTGCAGCGCGCGTTTGGTGCGGGTGGCGCTTTTGTGCTTGGCAACTTTGCGTTTGCCGTGGCGCTTGCGGATCTGCTGTTCGATTTTTTTGGTGACGATGTCAATGGCGGCGTAGAGGTCGCTCTCGCGGTCTTCGGCGTAGAGGTCGGGGCCGCGCATGGTGATGCGCATGGAGCAACTGAATTGCATTTCTGGCGCGCGGGTTTTATCGCGTTCGAGAATCACGCGCGCGTCAATCGTCCAACGGTCGAGGTGTTCCAGCTTGTCGAGCCGGTCAAGGATGTGGTCTTCAATTGCCTTGGTGAGCGTCACATTGTGTGTGGAGAGAATCAGTTTCATAAAAAAAGAATGCGCCCGTTGTTCCAAAAAATCCAGTTTTCGTTTGCGGAAAATTTTTCCAAGCGGGATTCATGCCAATTAGTCTTGAGGTGTTCAGCGTGAATCCGTTATGTTCCTGCGCGATGGGACCCGGACTTTCACTTTCACAACGGCTGACGCAATCGCTGGTGCTGGCACCGCAGCTTCAGCACTCGCTGGCGTTGCTCCAAGCGCCAACGCTCGAACTCAAGGCGCTCGTCGCCGCCGAGCTGGAGCAAAACCCGGTGCTCGAAGAAATTCAGGAGATGGATTCCGAGGAGCGCGAAAATAAATCGGATGAAGACGGCGAATCCACTTCGCTCGATCTGACCGAACCGCCCGAGGATGTTCAATTCGATTCCACGGTTCAGGAAAAAACGGTCGGCGAAGCTTCCGAGCCGGTGGATGACTTTCAAGCGGAGTTCGACAAGCTGGTGCAGATGGATCAGGACTGGCGCGACCATTTTGCTGCGGGCAGTTCGCCGGTTCGCACCACGACGGAGGATGAGGAGAAGCGGCAGTTCATGTTCGACTCGCTCACGGTGCAAACTTCCCTCGCGC
>JBEEMY010000329.1:0-3604 GCA_041192415.1 Verrucomicrobiota bacterium
AATCCACGCGCTTCGCCGTCGCCGGGCAAAAAGACCAGGCCGTTCGCCGTCGCCGCATCCTTGGCGAATACACGCAGTTCGATTTTTGACCAGTCCAGTTGCGCCGTGCTTTGCGCCAGCGCGATGTGCGGAATCACCGATCCGTCGCGCACAAGGATGATTTCAGGAATTTTTCCGGCTTCAATTTTCTGCCAGCCACCGGAATAGGTTTTGCCAGATTGATAATCAATCCACGTTCCCGGCGGCAGATAAACGTCGCGCGAAGTTTCGCCGTTGTGCAGCAGCGGCGCGACGAGGATTTGCGAGCCGTAGAAATATTCATCGTCCACGTTCCACGAGCCGGGGTCATCAGGAAATTCCACGAACAGCGCGCGCACCATCGGCAGGCCATGGTCAGAAGAATCTTTCGCCTGCGCATAGACGTAAGGCATGAGCTTGTATTTCAACCCGTCAATTTCGCGGAACTCGGCCATGAACGCGTCGCCGTAAAGCCACGGTTCCTTCGGCGCGATGCCGTGGCAGCGTGAATGCGAACTCAACATGCCGAACGCCAGCCAGCGCGCGAACAAGTCCTTGTCCATGCCCTCGATGGAAGTCGCCGTGAAGCCGCCGACATCGTGGCTCCAAAATGAAAAGCCGCTCAAGCCGAACGAAAGTCCGCCACGCAATTCGGCGGCCATACCCTGATCGGTGCTTTCGGCGTCGCCGCCCCAATGAATCGGATAACGCTGGCTGCCCGCCCACGCACTGCGCGCCCAGATGATGTTGTCGCCGGTCGTCTGCTTGGTGATGTCGGCGACAGCTTTGTTGTAGCGCAACGGAAAATAATTATGCTCGTAAAATCCTGTGCGGCCATTGGCGAAAATTCCATTGGCCGGCGCGGCTTCACCGAAATCCACCTTGATGGCGCTCACGCCTTCGTTCAGCAGGTTCACGAGTTTACCCTGATACCACTCGACGGCTTTTGGATTTGAGAAATCCAGCACCGCGTCCTCGTAAGGCAGATTTCCTTTCGCATCGTGCACGGCGAGGTTTTGTTCCACGAGTTCGGGGAACAATTTGTTCTTCGGCACGAAATACGGCAGTTGCCAGCAGGAGACGCGGAAGCCATCGGTTTTCAAATCAGCGAGCATCTTCTTCGGGTCAGTGAAACGCGTTTTGGAAAATTCATAGTCGCACTGCCAGTCGGTTTCAAACCAGCCGGTGTCGAGGTGTAGCACGTCGCAGGGAATCTTTTCCGCGCGCAGCTTGGCAGCGATGCCGCGCACTTGCTGCTCGGCGTTGTAAGTGCAGCGGCTCATCCACAGGCCGAAGCTCCACAGCGGCGGCATCGGCGACTTGCCGGTGAGCTTCGTGTATTCATCCAAAATTTCTTTCGGCGAGCCGAAGAAGACGAACAGATCCAGCTCGTCATCGCCAATCATCAGCGAGTTGAGGCCGTTGAAGGTGTTGCCGAAGTCGCAGGTGATGGGCGTCGTGGTGTGGATGAACATTCCGTAGCCACGGCTGCTCATGAAGAACGGGATCGGTTTGTAGATTTCTTGGCTCTGGATGCCGTTCGCGTCATCCGTCCACAAAACAATTTTCTGCCCGCGCTTGTCGAGACTCGTGAACGATTCACCGCAGCCAAAAATCTTTTCGCCCGGCGACAGCGTGAAAGCGGCGTTGTAGCTGCGCGAGTAATCTGCGGTGCGCCGCACGAAGGCGAACGGCATGATGGGTGTGAAGGAAGATTTGTTATCCGCACCGTGATCGGTCTGCGTCAGCAATTTTCCAGTGACATCGCGGAACTCGAGGCGAAATGGATTTTCGCGGATGCTCACAGAACCGGCACTGCTGGTGTAGCGATGACCGCCGGAAATTTTTTCGTGCTTCCACGAATCGTCGTGCGGCAACGGGCCAGCGAGCATGAGTTCCTCGGAATTTTTATGGGACTGCGGGCCGCTGGTCATCTTGATGCGCACCGCGCGCGGCGAGATGAATTCCACCGAAAACGGCAGCGACGGATTGGCGGCGTATTCGTTTTCGGGAAATTCGTTTGGCTTGCACGGCGTGACGGCCAGCAGGTCGTTGTCGAACGCGTGCTTCGGCACAAGCTGCGAGCGCTGGTAAATAATTTTCCCCGCGTGCGTCGCCGGGTCGAAATCCGCAACTTGGTCGGCGGTGTAGTAAAAATTTTCCGTGGTGTGAAAATCACCGCTGATGTCCACGGGGGAATTGAGCATCACCGGCGACGGGTTGGCGGCGGGGACGGTCACGGCGGCAAGGCAGAACAAGCTGGCGGCGGCGAATTTTTTCAAAGCAATCATGTCAAAGTAAAACGTGTTTGGCGGCAATTGTGTCGTTCAGTTTCGCCTAAACGGATGATTTCGTCTTGTCGTTAAAAAGGATGAGCCGGCGGAGCTTAAATTGGCTTGCGGCTTTTGCCATGAGGCGGACAAAATGCGGTGATGCTCCCTTGCGCCGCCGGAAAAAAAAATCTTTACCGATTCGCGCTGGTGTTTGCGGTGGTTGTCGCCGGATTTTTTTCGGCGCTGGCGGCCGCGCCGAATTATTTCACGCGCATCTGGCAGGTGGAGCAGGGCCTGCCGCAGAACAAGGTGACGGCGGTGACGCAGACGCGTGACGGTTATCTCTGGCTTGGCACTTACAACGGGCTGGCGCGGTTTGACGGCGTGCATTTCAAAGTGTTCGATGACAAAAACACGCCGGAACTGCGCAGCAGCCGCATCACGAGCTTGTTTGAAGCTGCCGACGGCATGCTGTGGATCGGCACGGAGAGCGGCGACGTTTCGCAATGCAAGGACGGCCGTTTTTCCGCCGTGCCGCTGCACGGCAATTGGAGCGGCAGAAAAATTTACGCCATCACCGCCGATGACGCCGGCGACGTGTGGCTGTTCAATGAAACGGGCGAACTGGTGCGCGTGCGCGACGGGAAAGTTCTCTCGCCGGTTTCCGGAAATGTCCCGAAAGTTCTCGCCCTGGTGCGCGGTTTGGACGGGACGGTTTGGATTGATCGCGAGGGTGTGGTGTCTTCCCTCAAGGCCGGAGAGACGCTGACATGCCTGCGGCTTCTTCCGGAGCTCGTCTGCGGTCACCATGGGCGCTCTCCCTGGCAGCTCGACCTACCGGCGAATCGTGGATGGCGACGTGCCACTCTTCGTGCGCGATCGCAGGCTCGCGCGCGGGGGCTGCCAAGTGATGCGCTAAATCAGCCCCGTGCAGCGCGCCCGGGGCAGCGGCCATGCCAGACGGCGCGACGGGACGCGAAGCAGCGGCCGGACCGCTTTGGCGCGCGGGCCCACGCACGACGATCGGCTCGCCGCATTGCTGACAAGTCATGCGCAGGGTGCGACCTGCGACCTTCTCGTCGGCAATCTGATACTTGGCTTTACAGTTGCGGCAAAGAAACTTCATCGAGAGCACTCACGCGGGCAGCCGTGGTCGGGTCTCTTGTTCCCGAGCGATCAGCCTTACAATTCGGCAGATTTTGGCTGCCGCATCGCCGACTCACAAGAGGGTGACCATGTGTTCCTTCACGCTGATGCGAGTCTCCTCGTCGGGTGCATTGACCATCGCACGGTCCCACGTCTCTACAGCTTTG
>JBEEMY010000330.1:0-3586 GCA_041192415.1 Verrucomicrobiota bacterium
CACACCGACCTGACACACAACGAAGTGATTTTCCGTCGCGGAGAATTTTTGCAGTTCCTCAAGACGAGCTGCTTGATAGACAAATGAAACTGCTATCACTTTCCGTTTTCCTCGGCCTGACGACTTTGTTCGCAGGCTGCACCACCATGAACACTAAAAAATCCCGTCCGCCGGTGAAACTCGGCGTCGAAGTCCTGTTTGAAAAACGCGCCGATTTGATTCGCGGCAAGCACGTCGGCCTCATCACGAATCCCACCGGACTCGACAGCAAGTTGGATTCGATCATCGAAAAATTTCGCGCGTGTCCGGACACGAAGCTCGTCGCGCTTTACGGGCCGGAGCATGGCGTTCGCGGTAACGCGCAGGCCGGCGAGTTTGTCGCGTTTTATTATGACGAACATTTCAAGCTGCCGGTGTTCAGCCTTTACGGACAGACGCACAAGCCGCCGCCGGACATGATGACGAACATTGATGAATATATGCGGACGTTCGACACCAAGCACGAGGGCAAGCAAGTCGAGCGCGGCATGATGGAGTCCGTGGACGTGATGGTGTTCGATCTGCAAGATGTCGGCACGCGCGTCTATACTTACATCGCCACGATGGCGAATGCGATGGAAGCGGCGGCGAACGCGGGCATTCCCTTCATCGTGCTCGATCGCCCGAATCCCATCAACGGCGTCGCAATGGAAGGGCCGATTTTGGAGTATCCGAAATTCAGTTCGTTCATCGGGCATTATCCGATTCCGCTGCGTCACGGCATGACGACGGGTGAGCTGGCGCAATTCATCAACGCAAAATTCCTCGGCGGCAAAGCCAAGCTCACCGTCGTGCCGATGGAAAACTGGACACGGGACGAGTGGTTCGATGAAACGTCGCTGCCGTGGACGCTGCCATCGCCCAATCTGCCGACGCTCGACAGCGCGACGGTTTATCCCGGACAGGTCATCCTCGAAGGAACGAGTTTGTCCGAAGGTCGCGGCACGACGAAGCCGTTTGAGTTTTTCGGCGCGCCGTGGATTGACGGTTTTGTGCTGGCGAAAAAATTGAACGAGCTGAATCTGCCCGGTGTAAAATTCCGCGAAGTTTATTTCACGCCGACGTTCTCAAAATTTTCCGGGACGAATTGCGGCGGCTGCCAGCTTTATGTGACCGACCGCGAGAAATACAATTCCGTCACGACGACGCTGCACATCTTGACGGAAATTAAGAAACTTTACGGCGAGAAATTGGAACTACACAAAAGCTATTTTGATCACGTCATGGGCACGGCCTCCGTGCGCGAGGCGTTTGAGCGCGGCGAGCCGGTGGGAAAAATCGTGGCGAACTTTGAACCGGGGTTGAACGAATTCGCCAAAACACGCGCGCCGTATCTGCTTTATCACTGAATCATGTTTGGCCGGATTTTCATTCTTGCGGTTTGCCTGCTGGCTGCTGGCTGCGCATCGAACAGGCAAATCACCAAAACATTTCGCGCCGAAAAATTGGTGGCGATGGACGCGGTAATTTTTTCCGCGATTGCCAGCAACCAGATTCCCGGCGGCGTGCTGTGGGTGGAACACAACGGAGTGGCGTATCACAAGGCGTTCGGCAGTCGCGCGATTGTTCCGGCGCGGGAAGCGATGACGGAGGACACGGTTTTCGACGCGGCATCACTGACGAAAGTGGTCGCCACCACGCCGGCGGTAATGATTTTGGTTGAGCGTGGAAAAATCAGTCTGGCTGCGCCGGTGAAAACTTACATTCCTGAATTCACCGGCGATGGCCGCGATGAAATCACCGTGCGGCAACTGCTGACACACGTTTCCGGTTTGCCGCCGGACATTGAAACGAAGTCGGACTGGCATGGCCAGGCCGAGGCCATCCGCAAAGCCTGCGCGGTTCCGCTGCAATCCAAACCCGGCACGGTTTTCAAATACAGCGACATCAATTTTTTCCTGCTCGGTGAAATCGTCCAGCGCGTGAGCGGCACGCCGCTGGAAATTTTTGTGCAGCGCGAAATTTTTCAGCCGCTGAAAATGCGTGACACTGGTTACTTGCCGTCGAAGGAAAAACTTTTTTGCATCGCGCCGACTGAAGTTGTGAATGGCGTTCCGTTGCGCGGCAGCGTCCACGATCCGACGGCGCGGCACATGGGTGGCGTGGCTGGCCACGCGGGGCTTTTTCTCACCGCGAAAGATTTGGCGCGCTACGCAAGGATGCTAGTTCAACTCGGCGAACTGGACGGTGTGAGAATTTTAAAACCGGAAACCGTGAAGCTGATGACGAGCGTGCAGACACCGCCAGAAATTTCCGCGCAGCGCGGATTGGGCTGGGACATCGCCACGAGTTACAGCGGCCCGCGCGGAGAGATTTTCCCAATCGGTTCCTACGGTCACACCGGCTGGACGGGCGGCTCGGTGTGGATTGATTCGGCATCAAAGACCTTCGTGGTTTTCCTGTCGAACCGGAATCATCCGGCGGAGAAGGGGAGCGTGGGTGCATTGCGGCATCGGCTGGGAACATTGGCAGCGCAGGGGATAATCATTATGCCGACGGTTTCAGTTGAGACGCGTTGAGGCCGATGGCGCACTTAAATTTGGATGATTGTCGCCAACACGGTGCAGAAATGATTTCACAAAATTAAATGTTTTTTTGTTGCAAACAAAAAAGGTTGGATTAAAGCTTGCGTGTGAACGTGGTTCGGTTGAAACCAAACCTTACCAAAAGCGGTTGTCAATACGATGACCGTGAGTTCAAGCTAGAAGGAGAAACTTAACTGTAGTCGAAGTGTAAGAAGCTTGAGGTATGTCGCTTTTTTATAAAAGGGTCTGTGGTCGAGATGTAGCCAATCGGGCATTATGCCCCGGACATCCGTGCCGACTTGCTTTTTTGTATTCGGTGGTAGATTTTAGCTCGTCAACATTTCAATCTGATTTTCCAGCCAACTCTCCAAAACCATAACCCCTAACCTCATCGAAAATATGTTAAAACGAATACTCATCACGTCACTGGCCACGGCCATGACGCTGTTTGCCCTGACATCTACGTCACGAGCGCAGCCGATTTACACGAATACTTTCAACACTGATGACAGCGCGAACTGGGCGAAGAACTACAGCTATACGGGTGGCACTGTCTTCAATAATCATTCCAACAACCTGATCAATTTTAACTTTGATTACACTACGATTGGCCTGCCCATCGCTCCGCATAGTGCTCAATTCGGTTCAGCGGCAATCCATCACGGGTTGAAAATAAGCGCTGTCTACACAAACCCGCCGACGGCAAAGGGATCGGCGGTCACAGCGGGCGTGTCGGTTTCGCCAACAAATTTCAGCATCACCGCTAATTTTGTCATGCATGCCGATATGTGGATTAACCTCAATTGCGGTGGATATGCTGGTCCCCCTGCCACCAATGCGCTATCCGCCCACAACAGCACTGCTTCAACTGTGTTATACGGCTGCGGTTACGGCACTGCCGGCACCACGGCGACCACTCCTGGTGTGACGGATGCTATTTTGGTTGGAACGACGACTGACGATGGTTCCTCCGCGCAGATGCGCATGTATGGTCCGTCGAAGCAGGCATCTTATCAAGATGG
>JBEEMY010000331.1:0-3583 GCA_041192415.1 Verrucomicrobiota bacterium
GCCGTTGAATTATCAGTGGCGTAAGAACGGCACGAACCTTTCCGGGGCGACGAGCGCCAGCGTGGCCTTGAGCAGCCTCACCGTCGGTGACGCGGGCGGGTTCGATGTCGTGGTCGCGAATTCCTTCGGCAGCATCACCAGCGCCCCGGCAGTTCTTTCAGTTACGTCCGCAGGCGGCGTTGCCGCTGGCGGATTGTGGCGGGACTTTTTCCAAGGCATCACCATCACCAACCTCTATCACCCGCCCATGTCTGACCTCACAAACAACGTGGCGTATCCCAACTCACCCACGTCCAGTGGCGTGATCAGTTCGTTTGAAACCCCTCGCGATTTGAATGTAGGTGATTATGGACAGCACATCACCGGTTACGTTCTCCCGCCGGTCACGGGCAACTACCGCTTCTTCCTCGCAGCGGATCAGACGGCGCAGCTTTACTTGAGCACCAACCAACTGGCCGCGAACAAAGTATTGATCGCAGAGAACACCGAACGGGTGGATTACCGTTACTGGGATACGGAAGTCTTTGGCGCAGAGTCCGCAGCGATTCCGCTCCTCGCGGGCCAGCGCTATTACGTCGAGGTGCTGCATGTTAGCCCGGATTATTCTCCTGCGGACGGTTACTTGAATAACCTCGGGGTCGCGTGGCAGACGCCCGCCGATTCCGCGCCGCCCGCGATTGGAGCGCCCCCGATTCCGGGAAATTATCTCGCCTACGACCAGCACACCTTCGCACCGCCCGGCATCACCGGGCAGCCGACGAACGTCGTGGTCGGCATCGGCAGCAACGCCACCTTCACCGTCACCGCGACGAACGCGACGGGTTATGCGTGGCGCAAAATCAGCGCGGCGATCGGCGGCGCGAATGATACGAGCCTCACGCTCAACAATGTTTCCTTTGGCGACGCCACCAACTACAGCGTGATCGTCGGCAACCTCGGCGGCAGCGTGACCAGTTCCGTCGTCTCGCTCACGTTGATAATCTCCGTCAACACCAACCCGACCAACATCATCACCAGCGTGAGCGGCACGAATCTCACCCTGTCCTGGCCCGCCGACCGCATCGGCTGGCGTTTGCTCCAGCAGACCAACAACCTCGCCAACGGCGTTAGCCGGAACACGAATGATTGGGCGACCGTTGCCAATTCGTCCGCGACCAACAAGGTCGTCATCGGGATTGACCGCGCCAAGAAGGCGGGATTCTATCGCATGGTTTATCCGTAAGCTGAAAGACGCGCACGTCATCCCGTTCATCCCGGCCGACAAGACCGTGCGGACATGATCTGGAAAGCGTAAGCGTTTCGGAAAATTCCAAAGGCCGGGCGAAATGATTTCGTCTGGCCTTTTTTGTTTCGTCCACGAGTGGTGGTTCTCCGCAAAGATTGGCTAAGGATGTTCGATGATTGGTTTTGTTCCGATAGTCTAAAAATCAACATCGCTGAACGGCGTTGACGCGGGGAAAGTTGAGAAATCGCAAGGGAATGGAGGGAGGTGGGCTTTGGCACATGAGTTGCGTTAGTAATCCCAGCGGTTTGGCAGGTCTCTGCTTTTAAAACTACACGCGGCTTCTATTTCACGTTCCGGCGGCTGGTGCAACCACCCAGCCGGGGCCTGCCCCAATCCGGTGGCTGCGGATGAAGTGCCGCTGATAAATCCGGCACGCTGGTAATCCGCTTGCTTCAAGGGGGCGGAGTTTGAAACGATTCGCCGTGTTCGCAACCGGAAATTTCACCATGAAAAAATTATTCCAAATCTTGCTCGGCGGGCTGCTGTTATCGGTTCTCGTTTCCTGTTCTTCCAAGCAGGCATCGGTCGGCGATGAGCGTTTGAAGTGGAACCAGTCCACGACGGTGGGCGATTACGAAAAGTTTGGGCAAAAAGATGCGCGCTGGGATGCGCCGGTGAAGGAAGCGCTGACGCGTTACGCCAAAATCCGGTCGGGTGATGATTTTGATCAGGAGACGAAATTATTTTTAATCGGCAGCGCGGCGGAGAGTGCGGTCAAGGCGGGCTGCAAAGATCCGTTGGTGAATTTTATTTTTTGCAACCAGGTGTTGCGCGAGTCCAGCCAGCCGCTCAAGGAAAAACAGGCGGCGTTCAGCGCGATGGCGGAGGCGATGCAGAATAGCGGCTATTCGCCGGTCCGAAAATTTTACGCGAATCTTTTTGCTGCCGGGATGTTGTGGACGCGCGGTGAGACGAATCTTTGGCCGGAAGTCGTCAAGTTCCGGCGTGGAGCCATCGGCAATCTGGCGGCGGCGTTGGAGGATAAAACCATGCCGGTCGAGGAGGCTTATCACGCGGCACATCAGTTGTTCCAGGTTTTGGAACGCAACAACAAGGAACTCACCGACGCGTATGAGACGATTGAGAAACCGCTGTTCAAAAACTGGCCCAAGGCGGGAACGTCGTATCTCATCAAGGGCGAATTCAATCTGAAATATGCGTGGCTTGGCCGCGGTCACGGCACAGCGGATCGGACTTCGGAGGAGCAATGGAAAAAATTCAACGATCGGCTGACCGAAGCCGAAGCCGCGCTGAACAAGGCCTGGTCGCTCAATCCCAAAGACCCGCTCATTCCAACCGTGATGATGAGCGTGGTTGAAGGACAGGGGAAGAAACTGCCGGAGCTAGATAAATGGTTCGCGCGGGCGATGGCTTTGGACACGAATAATGTCGCCGCCTGCCGCCAGAAGTTGCACTTCCTCCTGCCGCAATGGAATGGCTCGGCAGAGGAAATGATTGCGTTCGGGCGCGAGTGCGTGGCCTCAACGAAGTGGGGCGGTCATGTGCCGATCATTCTCGTGGATGCCCACGCGGATGTCGCCCGCGCTTTGGTGCGCGATGAGCGCAGCCAGTATTGGCTCGCGCCGGAAGTCTGGCTGGACCTCAAGGCGGCTTACGAAAAGTTTGCGCAGCTCAATCCCGATGAAACGCGCTTCCGTTATCTGTATGCCGGTTACTATGCCACCCATTGTGGCCAGTGGGCGGAGTTCGACCGAATCATCCGGGAGATTCAAAACGACGGGAATGATTTCAACTACAGTTATTTCGGCGGCAAGGTGGAGTTTGAAAAATTGGTGGCGTTGTCCAAGGAGAGGCAGAGCCGGAAGTGAAATCTTGTCCGGCGAATTTTTATTTGCCAAGCTGCGCCAATGATTTCCGACACCATCCGCCGCACGCCGCGTCCGCAAGACCTCATCGGGATGTCAACGCAGGAACAACGGGACACCTTTCAAATCTCCAACCTGTTTGTGCCGGGTGAATTCGTCGCGCACTTCACGGACTTGGATCGTCTCGTCGTTGGCGGCGTGACGCCGACGGCGAAAGCCATCGAGTTGCCGAACCACAAGGAGACGGGCCGCGCATTCTTCCTCGAACGCCGCGAGCTGGGCGCGATTAACATCGGCGGGGCAGGGAAGGTCGTTGCGGATGGCATAGCGATGGGCGGTGACCCGAATGCCTTGCTTCGATTTGATGTGTTTCCAGCTCTTTTTCTTCTTTAAGAGTCCGGAAATTACATCATACGGAGTTCCCTCGCAACATTGGCCGTAAATCCATTTGTCGCGTGCCTCGATCTTCTTG
>JBEEMY010000332.1:0-3537 GCA_041192415.1 Verrucomicrobiota bacterium
CGTGGCCAAGAGTTTGGCCGATGCCATCATCGCTTTGAATCAAGACGGCGCCGAACGCGACTTCGACATGATTCAAAACTTGCAGGAGTTGCAAGATCAGGCGGGCAACGAAGCCACCGCCCGCATCGCCGTGTTTAAGAAAGTGGAAGCGCTGCGTGAAATGTCTGACCGCTACCGCACGAAAGTTTCCGAAGGCAAACGCCTCATCGAGCAACGCACCGCGTTCAACAAACGTGTCGCCGCGCAGACGCAGCAGCATCGCTATCAGGACATGACTTTCCGCGTAGCACGCAATGCCGCGTTGGAAAAATACCGTTCCGCCTTCGACCTCGCCGCGCGTTACGCCTACCTCGCGGGCACGGCTTACGATTACGACACCAACTTGCGCAAGGGCGATTCGGGTTCGCCGAACAGCATCCTCGCCGACATCGTCAGCGAGCGCACCATCGGCCTCGTGAATGTTGCGGGCGTGCCGCAGATTGGCGCGAAAGGTCTCGCCGAAGATTTGGCGAAACTCAAAGCCAACTACGACGTGCTCAAAGCGCGGCTCGGCATCAACAATCCGCAACTCGAAAGCGCGTCGTTCTCGTTGCGCTCCGAGGCGCTCCGCATTCTTAACACCACCAACGGCGACGCGGCGTGGAAGAATACGTTGCTCGGCGCGGACATTTACAAAGCCGACCTCTGGCAGGTTCCCGAATTCCGCCGCTTCTGCCGTCCGTTCAGCTCGCTCACCAACGGCGCACAGCCCGGCCTCGTCATTCCGTTCAGCACCAAGATTGCGTCCGGCAAAAACTTCTTCGGCTGGCCACTCGGTGGCGGCGATAGCAGCTACGACCCGAGTGTTTTCGCCACGCGCATCAGTTCAGTCTCCGTGGCCTTCGCCGGTTACGATACGGCCAACCTGCCGCAAACCCCGCGCGTCTATTTGATTCCCGTTGGCGCGGACGTGATGACGGTTCCGAACAGCGCGGACTTGGAAATGCGTTTGTGGGATGTCGTTGAACAGAGCGTGCCGATTCCGTATCCGAACATCACGGCGAACTTGGATAATCCAAACTGGCGTCCGCTCACCGACAGCTTGAACGGCTCGTTCGCCGCGCAGAAACAATTCTCCAGCTTCCGCGCCTACGGGTTCAGCGACGCCACGCTTTCGGCCGCGCAACTCGCCACCGTCGGTTCCGACTCGCGCCTCGTCGGGCGCTCCGCTTGGAACACGAAATGGCTACTGGTGATCCCCGGTGCCACCTTGAATTCCAGTCCGACCAACGGCTTGAGCCTGTTCATCAACAGCGTCAAGGACATCAAGCTGAACATCAACACCCACGGCTACTCGGGTAACTAAATAATTTTCCAAGCCCAGGTTATGAAATCATTTCTAAAAAAACTTTTCACCGGCGTCGTCTTCGCCGCGCTGCTGCCGTCGGTTGCGCCCGCGCAAATCGCCGAGCCAGCCACGGTCTTCTACGGCCAGGTCATCAACCGCACCAGCGGCCAGCTCGACCTCCTCACGACGGGCAATCTCGTGTGGACGATTCAACGCGCCGACGGAAAAATTATCACGCTCAATGCGGCGCTGAAGCCGCTTAACAACGGACGCTTCTCGTATCGCCTCGCCGTGCCGTCCGAAGCGCTCACGTTCGGCCTCGTGGTTTCGGACGCGTCCATTCCGCTCTCGGCGGCGGCGGCGAATTGCAGCCACGTCACCATCACCGTGGACGGCGCAGCGGCCAGCATCGTTTCGCCTGGCGCAAATTATTTCACCGTCGCCCAAGTGCTGCGCGCGATGACTTACCGTTTGGATTTGGAACTCACCAATCCACTCGCGGACACGAGCGGCGACGGCATTCCCGATTGGTGGAAGTCGCGCTACGGCATCACTGACCCGAACGCGATTGGCGCGGACGGTTGGTCGAACCGCCAGAAATTTCAGAACGGCGGAAATCCCGCGCAGGACAATCGTTTGCCCACGCTTGCCACCACGGAATTCTGGGCCTACGCCGACGGCATCACCGCCATCCCGCTCGACGCCGTGGATTCGGACAGCTCACCGACAAACATTTTCTACACGCTGACGGCCTTGCCCGCTGGTGGAAATTTTTACCTGCATAACGTCACCACCAACGGCGCAGTCACGGACACCGCGCTTGGCTTGAACAGCCACTTCACGCAGAACGATGTGAACCTTGGAAAATATATTTACGTCCATAGCCAGAGCAACGCGCCCGCCGTGCCGACCACGTTCGCGGTGAACTTGGTTGACGAAAACCCGGCGCACGGAACTAACTACGTCATCGCGCTGAATATTTTCCGCCCGAATTATCCCGATGCGGTCAACGCGCTCGCCCGCACCAACGCCAACGCGCCGGTCGGCTCCGCTGATTTGCCGGGCTTCGCGTTCGCCGAGCAGCAGATGCTGGTGAATTATTATTTGAGCCGCGACCACCGCTACATTCTCGCCGATCACTCGCGTGCGACGATGGCGCACACGGTGAAAGCTGCGAGCGCGGCGGCGACCGGCGGCGCGGATCGTCCGTATGTTCTCGTCGGTGGCGCGGGCAACGACCGGCTCGTGGGCGGCACGACCAACGACATTTTGATTTGCAGCCGGGGCAACGATTCGCTGCGCGGCAACGGCGGTGCGGATTTATTTATCCTTCCAGCGGGCGATGCCGGCAGCAAGACGGTGGAAGATTTCTCCGTCGCGTCTGGTGATGTGATCGACATTTCGCGTGTGTTGACGGGCAATTCCACGCAACTCACCAATTATGTCCAGCTCACCACCGTCGGCACGAACTCGTTGCTCGCAATTAATTCCGCTGGCTCCGGCGCTGGCTACACGAATCTCACCGTCACGTTGCTCGGCGCGCAACTCACGTCGGCAAATCTCCGTTCGTTGACCGATGGCGGCAGTTTGCTCACCGGCAGCAAAGTCGTTTCACCGGCCATCACCATCGTGGCGAGCATTCCCGGCGCGAGTCAGAATGGCCAGACGCCCGGCCAGTTCACGCTCACGCGCAGCGGCCTCGCCTCGGCGGCGCTCACGGTCAACTTGACCATCTCCGGTTCAGCGGTGAACGGCAGCAGCTACGAATTAATTTCCAGCCCGGTCACCTTCGCCGTCGGCCAGCGCAACTTGATGCTGCCCGTTAACCCGTATCAAAATTCCGTCACGGTCACGCAGATTGTGCAAATGACGGTCGCCGCAGGCACGGGCTACGAACTTGGTTCGCCGGTGTCGGCGCAGGTGAGCATCGAACCGTTGCTGCCGCAGATCACCATCGAGGCCATCGAGCCGAACGCGGTCAGATCGGATTTGACACCGGGAACTTTCCTCGTGTCGCGCGCGGGAATTTTTGACCGCAGCGTGCTGGTGCGCCTGACCATCGGCGGCAACGCGTCCACGACGACGGATTACACGGGCGTCTCGACGTTCCTGAATCTCTCGCCGTATCAGACGACCGCGCTGATTTCCATCGCGCCGAAATCCACGGCCAACGTGGCGAACGGCCCGCGCTTCGTGCAGGTCAGCATCAA
>JBEEMY010000333.1:0-3536 GCA_041192415.1 Verrucomicrobiota bacterium
GCGATGAACATTCCGTTGCCGTTCAAATCCTGCGGCCAAATTGTTTTTGTAGGAGCCGACGTAAGGAGGCTCTGACCTTCCGCAATCTCCGGCAACACCATCGGCTTAAACTCCGCCGCGAATTTGGAATTAAAATCCGCGACCACTTCCGTCGTCTCCGCGCGCGTCAAGGTGCAGACGGAGAAAATTAATTTACCACCCGGCTTCACACTCGGCGCGACGTTCGTGAGCAGATTTTTTTGAATCACCGACAACTCGCGCACGTCGTTCGGTTCCGTGGTCCAACGCGCCTGCGGATTGCGCTGCCACGTTCCGATGCCGCTGCACGGTGCGTCCACAAGCACGCCATCGAACTTGGTTTTCGTGGGCAACTTCTTGCCGCCGTCCCAGTAAGCGGAACGATAGTTGAAAACTTTCGCCCGCCCAGCCCGGCGTTTGAGTTTGGTGAGACGCCACTCAGCGCGGTCGCTGGCCCACAACATTCCTTTGTTCTGCATCAGGTCGGAGAGGTGCAAAGTCTTGCCGCCTTCGCCCGCGCAAGTATCCCACCACGCTTCGCCGGGCTGCGGCGCGCAGAGCATCCCGACGAGTTGCGACGCGATGTCTTGGATCTCAAATTCGCCCGCGTGAAATTCCGGCGTCTTGAATAAATCTTCCTCGCCGCGATACAACAACGCCTCCGGCAGCAACGGACTCACATCCGCCGCGAATAAAGTTTTTGCCAGTGCGTCGCCCGTGCCGCGTTTGGCGCGCAGCCACAATTTCGGTTCGCGCTGCAAGGAGAGCAGCCACTCATCGGTGACTTCCATTTCGTCCGCCGTCCACGCAGGCACGGCATTGGCGCGGAGTTCAGCGAGCGGAACGCTGGCGGAGTTTGCCTGAAAGCGTTGGTTCATGCGGATGGCGAGGCGCATCTTGGATTCCACGCCGCGCTCCTCGCGCAGCCAGACGTGCCAGCGATAATAGAGAAAAACGGTCTTGGCGACCTCCGTGGCGTCAAACGGAGCAATATCCTTAATTTGCTTGAGCACCTCGCGCAACGCCGCGTCCGCCGGTTTATCTTTGCCGGTTTTGCGGATCACTTCCGCTGCGACCGCTTGAACATCATGAATCATGTTGCCGCAGCATACGCGATTGACCCGCGACCTCAATCCCGAAGGAAATTTTGTGTGGGATTATCCGAATGACAAACAATGGCGGCAGGGACGGCGCGCGCGTGGTCACAAAAACCGGTGAAGTTCGAGGCGGGTGAAAAGCTCGACGGCGCAAAGATTGAGCGACAAACCCCAACGGGGTTACAGCATTCAGCCCAGCGTTGCCGCGACAACGGAGCCGCTACGCTGGGTAGGCGTCCCAAAATGACCGCGACCCTGAAGGGGTTGAATCAAGGTGGACGGCGGTGGCTGCAACCCTTTCAGGGTTGATGAGGATGAGGGCGGTTGACCCAGGGTGATGCAGGGAATGTTACCGTTCAGCGCAGTTGTGAACGGTATTGTTTCAGCGAAGCTTGAGGCGGTGATGCTTCTTAGTTTTCAGCGGCTTGATGTGCAGTGAGCCAGAGTCGTCTTTGGCGATGACCAAGTCGTAATTTTCGCAGAGGGCGACGATAGCTTGTTTGGCGGTGACGTTTTCCCAGCGCAGGTTTATAAAAAGCGCCACACCATCGGCGGCGGCGTTGATCAAATGAGGATCAAATTCGACTTTGATGTCCGCTTGCCGGATGAGGTTTTCTAGGCAGACGTCCAAAGGCACACCCGAAAAGATAATTAGCGGTATTATGTCAGTAGCGGAACGCACAGGAGCGTTGGTCTCCATCTCAATCAGGTTGCCATTCACAACATTGGCGGATTCATCCTTGCGGGTGATATGAGCTATGCCGGTGGGGGAATTCGTGTTCAATGCAAGATTTCGCAGGTCAAGCAGTCGCACCAATGTCTCTCGAGCAGTGACATTCGTCAGTTTGAAGGTGATCTGCGGTTCTTCTCCAGACGACCACAATTTCTCCAACTGCGGGTCGATCATGAAATTGATGCCTGACTGACGAGCGAGATTTTGAATCACCGTTCTGATTGGAACATCCACTATTTGAATGACGGGTAAAATCTTTACTTGTGCCGGTGGCGTAGGGGCAGCTGCTGTCGTTTGCGATGCGGCAACGGAGGCACTTGCAAATATTAGGTATAGGACAAATGTTGTTGCAAGCCTCGTCATGTTCATCCCTTCTGCGCTGCCTTCGCCCACGCGTCTTTCAACGTGATGGTGCGGTTGAAGAAGCGCATAAATTAGCGGGCGCGCACCAACCGAACCTTACTTTTACCACCGCCGATGAGCGGCAGGTCAAGTTTGGTATGCTCGGCACGAACCTGAACGGCTACGCGACGGAAGGCTCGTTCAGCACGCAGGACAAAGGCAGGGACTTTTGCGGCTTTGGTTTTGGAATGTCCGTTTGTTTTCATTTGCCAATCAGCTTTCGGACGGAATCTACATCATGCGTGTCGGAAATGGCGAGACGTTTTGGCGGCAGAACCCAACCATCCCAAAACGCCCAGCGCGCGGCGAGCGGCAGATAATCATTAAGCAAGTGTTCGAGGCTGCGCTTGAAGCGTCGGCGGACATCGCCTGCGGGAACGTGATGGCCACCCATGCTCACGCGTCGCCGGACGCGATCAACCGCCTGTGAAGATTTGGCGAGCCAGAGGTAGTGCAATTCAATCTCGTATCCAAGTTCGCGGGCGCGGCGGAAAAGCCGGATGTAAGTCTTGCCGCTCAACGTGCTTTCCAACGCAAACGTTTCGCGTCGGCGAAGGCTTGCTTCAACTTGCGTCAGCAGCAAGCGCGCAGCTTGCACTGCGCTGGCGCTGGGATTGAACGGTGACAGTCCGCGAGCGATTTCATCGGCATTCAGGAAGCGCAGACATTTCACCTCGGTCGGCAGGAACTCTTTGGCGAACGTGGTCTTGCCCGCGCCGTTGCAACCGGCGATCACATAAATCGTTGGCGGCTTGGTGGCCATTTAGACTTTGTGCGCTTCCTTCGCCCACGCGTCTTTCAACGTGATGGTGCGGTTGAAAATGAGGCGCGGGGCGTTGGGCGTGAGGCTGGAGTCTTTGTCCAAGGTGAAGTAGGCCATGCGCTCGAACTGGTAGCGTTCGTCGGGCGAGGCATCCTTCAAACTCGGTTCGCACTTCGCGGTGATGACTTCGAGCGAATGTGGGTTGAGGTGCTTTTTGAAATCACCATCGGCATCCGTGCCACTTTTTCGCGGAGGGGCGTCCCCGCCCCATTCGCCGTCATCGGGAGATGTGTCAGAGCTGCCATCGCCATCCCAGTTTTGCTCCAGGCTGCCATCAGATTCGGCTGGCGTATCTGGTTGCGCGTCAGAAGTGCTACTCGTGCTTTCCTGGTGGTCGTTTGCAGCTACTGAATTAGTAGCATATTCAAAATCCCGATCCTCCTCACGCACTGGCGTATCGGCTTGGGCAATACCGAATTCTTCTTGCGGCAGGCTTTCCAGCTCATTTAAACAGGGCATGATA
>JBEEMY010000334.1:0-3524 GCA_041192415.1 Verrucomicrobiota bacterium
GTGCGCCACGTCCGCGAACATCTCCGGCGATTTTACGATGTAATCCAACGCGCCCGCCTTGATGGCCTCCACCGCCGCGCGCTCGTTGCCGAAAGCGGTGAGCAACACGACGGGAAACTTGCCCTTGGTCCACGCGACAAATTCATCGCCGTTGCCATCCGGCAAACGGTAATCCACCAGTGCCAAGTCCGGCGTGAACTGGGTGATCAGCTCCTGCGCGGCCCCGAGATTCCGCACATGGCTGATTTGAAATTCCAAATCCGTGGACGTCAGCGCGCGGCGGATGAGTTCCGCGTGGTCGTTTTCATCTTCGATGAGCAGGATGCGTTTCATGCCGTGGCCGATGTGCGTGCCGCTGTTGGCGACGCCGAATGATTGTGGTTGAAGCCCAGTTCCGTCAGCAGCCGCAGCAGCATCGCGCCGTCCGCCGGTTTGGTGAGAAATTTATCCGCGCGCAGCCGGATGGCTGTGTCCATGTCGCGCTCCATGTCGGAAGTGGTCAGCACCACCACCGGCAGGCGTTCGGTAGCCGGGTGTTGCTTCACCGCCCGCAACACTTCCACGCCATCCAGCCGGGGCAAACGCCAGTCCAGCAAAATCAAATCCGGCGCGGGAAACTGCGTGCGGTCGGAAAAATCTTTGCGTCCGAAAATATAATCCAGTGCCGCCTCGCCATCGTCCACTTGATGCACTTTCAGCGGCGCGGGGAACGTCTCCAAATTACGCCGCAATAATTCCGCGTGGTCAGCGTTGTCCTCGACGAGGAGAATATGGCGCGTGGCTCCATTCATGATTGCGGCGGCTCCGATGTTGCCGCAGTCCCCGGCAGGGTGAAACAAAAAACGGTGCCCACATCTGCTTCCCCGGCTTCCACCCAGATGCGGCCACCGTGAAATTCCACGATCCGCCGCACCAGCGCTAGGCCGATGCCCGTGCCTTCCGTGCGCGCATCCAGCTTGTTGAACAAACCAAACACCAGCTCGCGGTGGCGTGGCTCAATGCCGCGCCCATAATCGCGCACAAAGAAAACCCGCCCCTCGCCGGGAACAATTTTCACCCCGATGTCAATTTCCGGCGGGCCGGCCAGGCCGCCAAACTTGAGCGCGTTCTCCACCAGATTTTGCAACACCTGGTGCAGCCGCTGCGGATCGCCGGACACCACGGGCAAATCACGCTGCACCGTCACGCTCGCCCGGCGCTGCTTGATGGAACCGGCGAGCAGTTCCACCACGTCATCCGCCACCTTGGTCATGGCCACCGCCACGGGCGAATTCACGATGCGCCCCACGCGCGACAATTCCAGCAAGCCATTCAGCAGCGCTGTCATTTTTTCCGCCGCCGCGATGATGCGGTTCAAGTCATCGCCCATGCGGTCGGTGCGCCCGACCTTCGCGTCCACGAGGAGCGCCCCGGCAAAACCTTTGATGGTGATGAGCGGGCTTTTCAAATCGTGCGACACGGTGTAGGTGAACCGTTCCAGCTCCTCGTTTTTATTTTTTAGTTCGTCCTCTTGCCGCTGGCGGTCCGTCACGTCGCGCGTGATAACCATGAGGCCGCGCGCCACGCCCAGGCCATCGCGCAACAACGCGCCGTTCAATTCCGCCACGAAGCGCGAGCCGTCCGGGCGCAGCATCTGGAAACGCTGGTTCGCCTCAAACTGTCCCTGCTGCGCGCGGTGCAACGTCGTCATCGCCCGCTCGCGATCGCCGGGCAGCACGAAGTCAAGCATCGCGCGCCCCAGCAAGGCTTCATTTTTGGCCACGCCGTAAATGTTCAAGTCGTGCGGCGAGGCGAAGCGCACCACGCCTGCCAAATCCAGCACCGCGATGCCGTCCGGCGACGTGTTCACCAGCGTGCGATAGAGTTCTTCTGCCTCGCGCTGCGCGGCCTCCGCCTGCTTGCGCGCGGTGATGTCGCGGATGATGGCCTGAATGACTGTCTGCCCGCGCAACTCAATGCGGTTCAAACCGACTTCCGCATTAAACGGCGTGCCATCGATCCGGCAGTGAATCCACTCGAAGAACTGCGAGCTACCCGCCATCGCGGCGGCAACGCGTTCCGGCACTTTCTCCGCCGACAACCTTCCATCCGCCTGCCGCTCCGGAGAAAATTGTTGCGGCGAGGCGCCGATGATTTTTTCGCGCGGACAGCCGAACATGGTTTCCGCCCGCCCGTTGCAATCAATGAACCGCCCGTCCAACCACAGCAAAATCGCATCGTTCGCCCCTTCGAACAGCGTCTTGAACTTGGCCTCATTTTCGCGCAACGCCGTTTCCGCCTCGCGCTCCGCCGTCACGTCGCGAAAACTCCACACGCGCCCGACCACCTGACCGCTGACGAGTTTCGGCCGCGAGAGCCGCTCCATGATGCGGCCATCCGCGAAGTGCAGCACGTCAAACGTCTCCGACTTGGTGAGGTCGCTGAAGTTCAGCCCCCGCCGGATTTGCGATGAGGATGAGCTTAACTGCCGCAGCAGAAATTCCTCCAACAGTGCCCCCTCACCCCGGCCGATGATGTCCGCCGGCACGCGCCACAGCTCGACGAGCCGCTGGTTGTAGCTGGTGATTTTCCCATCGCCCGCCACCGCGAGGATGCCGTCCGCCGTGGCCTGCAACGTCGCCGCCAGCAGCGAATTTTTTTCCGCCGCCTCCGCCTCGCGCTCCGCCACGCGATCCAGCAGCCGGTTGAAATTTTCCCCCAGCAGAACGAACTCGCGGCTACCCCGCTCCGGCACGCGCTCATGCAAACTCGGCTGTTCATGCAACCGATTCACCGCGCCCGCCAACCGTTCCAAGGGCCGAACCACAGCGCGGCGCAACGCCCACAACTGCGCCAAGCTCATGGCGGTCAAAATGAAAAATCCGCCCAACCCCGCCAGCACCAAAGTCTGCCGGTTGCGCGCCTGCTGCTGCATCAGGCTCGTGCGGATGAACAGCCGCGCCGACTTCCCTGCGGGCGTGACAAAAGTGTGGAGGTAATCCGCGTTCGTCGCGGCCAAATAAACCGCATCCGGTCGGCTCCATGCCTCGCGCAGCAGCGGCTCGGCATTGGCGGGAAACGTGGCCAGCGTGCCGCCCCGTTGCAAGCTGATATCCGCGCGGAGAATCTGCGGATTGCCTTGCGCCAAGTTCGCCAAGTGCTCGGTCGCTGATTTGGCATCTTCACCAAAATCTATGTCCGTGCCGAGGCTGACCGCGAGCAAGGCGACCTGTGGTTCCAGCACCGAAAGCAGCCGGGATTCCAAAATGCGGGATTGATACAGCAGGATGCCCAAACCAATCAGCAGGAAGGCCACGAATGCCGCGCCCAAAAATGCGAGCGTGATGCGGCTGCGCAAACCTTGCTTGCGGGCAACGTTCATGACTTGTCCGGCTTCCAGTCCTTCACAATGCGCAACGCCTTTTCCAACATCGCCGCGCGAATGGAAAAACCGCGCGCCTTGGTGGAACGCATCATCGTGTAGGCCTTCTGCCCAAATTCATCCATGCCGGAGAGGATCTTGTCTTCCTTCGCGAAGTCGCCGA
>JBEEMY010000335.1:0-3510 GCA_041192415.1 Verrucomicrobiota bacterium
TCCATTCTTTGACCTGACCAAATTCGCCGCCCATGAAGAGAAGTTTTTTGCCGGGGAACAGCCATTGATACGCGAGCAGCGTGCGGAGATTTGCAAATTTCTGCCAGTCGTCGCCGGGCATCCGCGTGATGAGCGAGCCTTTGCCGTGGACGACTTCATCATGCGAGAGCGGCAGACAGAAATTTTCGTTGTGATGATAGAGCATCGCGAACGTGAGATCGTTCTGATGATACTTGCGATGAATCGGCTCGTGCTTGAAATAGCCGAGCGTGTCGTGCATCCAGCCCATATTCCACTTGAACGTGAAACCGAGTCCACCGATATACGGCGGGCGCGTGACTTGCGGCCACGCGGTGGATTCTTCGGCAATGGTCATCACGCCGGGAAACTCCGTGTGCGTGATGTGATTAAATTTTTTCAGGAACTCAATCGCCTCAAGATTTTCGCGACCACCGTGTTCGTTCGGAATCCATTCGCCGGCTTTACGCGAGTAGTCGAGATAGAGCATCGAAGCGACGGCGTCCACGCGCAGGCCGTCAATGTGAAAGCGTTCGCACCAGAAGAGCGCGTTGGCGACGAGAAAGTTTGAAACTTCGTTGCGCCCAAAATTAAAAATTAGCGTGCCCCAATCCTGATGCGCGCCTTTGCGTGGGTCTTCATGCTCGAACAATGCCGTGCCGTCGAACTTGGCGAGCGCCCATTCGTCGCGCGGAAAATGCGCGGGAACCCAATCCACAATCACGCCAATGCCAGCTTCGTGCAGGGCGTTGACGAGAAATTGAAAATCTTCCGGCGTGCCGAAGCGGCTGGTCGGCGCAAAAAATCCCGTGACCTGATAACCCCATGATGGATAAAACGCGTGTTCCGCCGGCGGCATGAATTCGACGTGCGTAAAACCCATGCGCTTCATATAACCCACCAGCGGCACGGCGAGTTCGCGATAGCTCCAGGATTCCGTCGCCGTTTTTTTCTGCCACGAGCCGAGGTGCATTTCATACACACTCATCGGCGAGCGGAGCGCATCGCGTTTGGCGCGTTGCTTGAGCCACGCGTCGTCACTCCATTTGAAGTTTTTTGTTTCCCAGACAATCGCCGCCTGCTTGGGCGCGACCTCGAAGAAGAATCCAAACGGGTCGGTGTTCAACTTCACATGGCCATGCGCGTCGCGAATCTCGAATTTGTAATGCGCCCCCTGCCCTACGCCGGGAATAAAAATTTCCCACACGCCGGACGCGCCAAGCAAGCGCATCGCGTGGAAGCGTCCATCCCAATTATTAAATTCACCGACGACGCTGATGCGCTGAGCGTTCGGCGCCCACACGGCAAAGCTCGTTCCGTGAACGCCATCAATCGTGCGGAGTTGCGCGCCGAGCTTGTCGTAAATTTTCCGCTCGTCACCCTTGCCAAATAAAAATAAATCCGCCTCGCTCAACGTCGGTAAAAAGGAATACGCATCGCGCGTGCGGCGAATTTTTCCATCGTGCGCCGTGATGACAAGATCGTAGGCGTAAACGGAATTCGCCAACTTGGTTTCCCCCTCGAAGACATCCGTATTTGGAATTCGCTTCAGCTCGAACTTGGGCTTGCCTTTTTCATGCACGGGCTGGATCTCAATCTTTTTGGCATCAGGCAACTGCGCCCGGACGACCACGCCAGATTTGTCGCCAAGCGGGTGCATGCCGAGCAGCGTGTGGGGGGATTGATGTTTGAGTTCAACCAGACTGCGAAGTTCGTCAGGCGTCAGAATCATGGCGTGAAGCTAACAAACGTCTGCAAGCATGGCACGATAAACAACGTGTCAGCGGTGGTTTTTTGTGCGGGAAGCCTTCGGGGAAAAGAAAAGAGGCCGGACACTACTCCGGCCTCAATAAGAACAACACACTAATTATTTTGTTGGAGTCACTACTTCCAACGCCAACAGCATAACACATCGGCGGTTTCTGGCTTGTCCCCAGTGCTGGGGACACGGGCGCAAAAAATGGAACCTCAAATTTTCCCGACAATTTCTGAAATCTGGCGACGATGGGCCTCGGTCGAGCCTTCGGTCCAGATGATAAAATGTGACCGAGCCAGCTTTTGCTCCACGGGCATCTGCGCGGCGATGCGGCGGGTGATTTGTTCCGGCGACCACCCGCGCGCGGTCAGTCGTTCGCGCTGGGAAGCGGGTGAACAGGCGACGCAGATGATTTTGTCGAAGGCATTTTCCGCCTGCGTTTCAAACAACAGCGGGATGACCACGACGGCGAGTGGGCAATTCTCTTTACGCCAAATTTCCGCCTGCGACTGCCAGCTCTCGCGGATGCGCGGGTGCAGGATGGCTTCGAGTTTTTTGCGGGCGACTTCGTCGTTAAAAACAATTCCGGCCAGCGCGCGGCGATCCAGCGAACCGTCCGGGTTGAGAATTTTTTTGCTGAATTCTTTTTCAATCTCCGCGAGTGCAGGCTGGCCGGGGCGGACGAGTTCGTGCGCGAGGTCGTCGGTGTCCACGACGCGTGCGCCACGTTGCAAAAGAAAACCGGCGGCAGTGGATTTTCCCATCCCCACGCCGCCGGTCAAACCGCAGAGTTTCATTTTCGTTAAGGCCCGAGCAACGAGCGATAGAAGCGATACGGATAATTCGTCGCATTCAAGTCGGTGAAACTGAAAGGCGTGGTGTTGGTATAAATCGGCAGCCAAGAAAACGGATTGGCCAGATTGGTGTTGGCTTGGATGATGACGCTCATCGGCGCGCCAGCATTCGTCACGGAAAGCGTCGGGACACCACCGCTAAACGTCACGCTGGAGAATGCGGGCGGACTGAAGACGGCGACGTTGGCATAGGCCACCGCCGTGTCGTCATCCGGATTCGGATCGCCCGCGCCGCTGACGGTTACGCTGTTGGTGTAGATGCCGAGAATCGAGGCGCTAAACGTGATGTTCAGTTGTGCACCAGCATTGATGGCCAGCGTGGGGATGTTCCACAAAAGTGTGGCGCCTAGCTGACTGACGGAACCGGTGGACGGAACGGCTCCGACGAATGACAAACCGCCGCCAATCGGCATATCGTCGGTGACGAGGATGTTCGTGGCGATGGACGGGCCGTAGTTGGTGACGGAATATGTCACGATCCAATTACCTCCAAGATTCACATTGGCATTGGTAGGCGAGGCAATCATCTGATTGTCCGAAGCAAAGCCGACCGGGTTGGCGCTGGTGAGTGTGACCGCCCAGCCGTTGCTGATGACGCCGGTATCCAGCGGCTTGTCGTCTTGCACGAAAAGCAGCCAAGAGCCATTTGGGTTGCTGCCGTTGAATGATTCCAACAACGCCGCGCGGCCAGCGGAATCAAAAACGGTTCCCGTGGAGAAAGGAGAGATGTTTCGACCGTCCGCGCCCCACGTTCCCGTCAACTGTCCGCCGCCATTGAGCGTGAAGCTGCCAACTTGATAGGTGTGAATATCCGCACCGCCACTCAAGAATGTCACGTTCAAACCCGTGTTGCCGTAGCCGTTTGCATTGGCACTGCTGACA
>JBEEMY010000336.1:0-3884 GCA_041192415.1 Verrucomicrobiota bacterium
TCATTTAGATAAAAGTTCAGTCGGTTTTGAGCGGGCGGATTTGAGCAGTTGAAAACCACCGCCCCATCCGGCAAGTTGTCCGCGTGAATTTCAAAGCACAACTCACGGTTCTGTTGCTGGCGGCACTTATTTCCGGCTGCGAAAAAAACAGCTCGTCGCCCGCCATGCCAACGAATACCGCCACCATCGCCACCGATGCCTTGTTGCCCCAGCACGCGCAGCCAAAACTGCGCACGCTGAAAATTTATCTTGGCGCGGAAATGATTGACGCCGAACTCGCGCTCAACGCCGTGGAAGAACAGACCGGCATGATGTTTCGCACGAACATCCAAGAAACCGACGCGATGCTTTTTGTGCTGCCTTTCACCACGCAGGCGAGTTTTTGGATGAAGAATTGTCCCGAATCCATTTCCGCCGCCTACATCAATCCGGAAGGTGTCATCACGGAAATCCATCACCTCGAACAGAACGACACCAACCCCGTCGTGGCCGCCACCGATAACATCCGCTTTGTGCTGGAGACGCGCGAAGGCTGGTTCACGCGGTGCGCGGACGGTAAAATTATTTTCCCGCGACGAACGCCGTCAGGCTGGCCTGCAAATTCGTTTCGTTCGGGAACTCCGAGTAGCGCCCCGCCACTTTGCCATCGCGGAAAAAAACCAACGTTGGCAGCGGCAGCACCTGAAAATTTTGCGCGATGCCCGGCGACTCATCCACGTTCAGCTTCACAAACTTGATCTGGCCTGCGTAGTTGGTTGCCTGCCGTTCCAACATTGGCGCCAGTTGACGGCACGAGCCGCACCACGTTGCATAAAAATCCGCCACCACCAGATTTGTGCAGCGCGTGACCTCTGCTTCAAATTCGCCCTGCGTGATGTGTTTCACGACGGCGGTGGACTGGTTCATTGCGGTGTGGTTGTCGCAGCCGAAGAAAAGCAGGGCGGTCAGCGTGACGGCGGCAATCAGAATGGTCTTGCCGCCTAGGAATAATTTCATGCGGCGAATCTAAACCGGCTGGCGGTGCGTGCAAACAAATTATGCCACCACTGCCGCCAATCTGTTTGCGAAATTTTCATTCCCGCTTACGATGCCGCCATGCTGTCGCTCGAACACTTTGCCGGATTGCTGGAATCAAACCGCGCCGCTGCGTCCGTGCGCGTGAAAGAATTTTCCATCGGCGGCAAAAAACTTCGCTTCAATTCATCGCCCGCCATCATGGGCGTTGTCAATCTGTCTGCCGATTCCTGGTATCGCGAAAGCGTCTGCCTGACGGCGGACGCGGCGATCCAGCGCGGCCAAGTGCTCGCGGCGCAGGGCGCAGCCATCATTGATGTCGGCGCGGAATCCACGCTGGCGCACGCGGCGCGCGTGACCGGCACGGCGCAAAAATCCAAATTGATTCCGGTCATCAAAGGCTTGCGCGCGGCGAAAATTCCCGTGTCGGTGGAAACGTATTCACCTGCTGTCACCCGCGCCGCGCTGGCAGCGGGCGCAAGCGTGCTGAACCTCACCGGCACGACGGCCTCGAAAGAGATTTTCAAAATGGTCGCCGCGCACGATGCCGCCGTCATCATCTGCTACGTCGCCGGCAAAAACGTCCGCGCCGTCGGCGATTTTGATTTGAGCGCCGATCCCGTGCCGAGGCTGCGGGAATTTTTCGCCCGGCAGATTGAACTCGCGCAGCGCAACGGCGTGGAGAAAATTTTTATAGATCCCGGCCTCGGCTTTTATTATCGCAACCTGCAAGACAGCGCCGTGCGCGTGCGGCATCAGCTGAATGTTTTCCTGAATACCTTTCGCTTGCGCGAACTGGGTTTCCCCGTCTGCCACGCGTTGCCGCACGCGTTTGAATTTTTTCAGGACGAAGTGCGCTGCGCCGAACCGTTCTTCGCCGTGCTGGCGGCGCTGGGGAAAACGGATTTGTTCCGCACGCACGAAGTTCCGCGTGTCAAAGCCGTGCTGGACACGTTGAAAAGTTTTTAGGCTGTAGGTTTGGCCTGAATTTTGTGGCTGGCTGATAGGAATGGAAATTCAATCCAGCGATAAGTGCCAGCGCACAGCAACGCCGTGGCCATCGCCGTCACGCTGGCGGCGAACCAATACTCCAAGCTCGTCAACGTCGTCAGGCCACCGGCTTTCATCGTGCCGATGACCAGATGAAAAACCACGCCGTGTAGCAGATACAAACTGAAGCTGATGGCTCCGAGACAACGCGTCGCTGGATGAGACAGGCTGCCAAAGAAATCATTGCTCGCCGCCGCCGCGAGAAAGGCCGGAAAAAATGCGCCGGCCAACAAGACTCCGCTCAAGTTCCAATCACTCCAAATGCACGCGCCTACCAGCCACGCGAGCGCGGCAACAGCGGTGGCCGGATGTCGCAATCCGTCGCGTAATTTTTTATTTCCCGTGAGCAACGGGCAAAGCATTCCCAGAAAAAACACCAGGACAAATTCCATTTTGGGTTGAAACAGAATGTTGGTGAAGCCGAGCATATAGAGCAGGAGTGCGGGAAAAATAATTCGCCGGCCCACCGCGAACCACGCGAGGAACGGGAGGAGCAGGTAGAAACGCCATTCATACCAGAGCGTCCAGACCACGTCGGCGTTGTAGCTGCCGAGATCCGCGCCGCCCACGAGCCGCCAGTCCACTGCGCCAAGCGGCAACAGTCGGAGCAGCGCTGGCCAGTTGGCTGGAGCCAGCCATTGTGCCCCGGCTTGAAGCAGCGCCACCAGCAGCACCAGTAGCAGACTGAAAAAATACAGCGGGGCGATGCGCAGAAATCTTCCACGCCATAATTTCCACGCGTTTAATTTTCCATTCGCGGCGCGGGCTTTGCCCCAGAACAAGTGGCCGGTCAGCATGAAAAAAATAATCACGCCCGCCGGCCCCATCAATTGCAACGGGCCGTTGCCCGCGTTGCCCCAGATACCGGTGGTGAGCCAGCGATGAAAATGAAAACTGTGGTGGGTCATCACCATCAGCGCCGCCAAGCCGCGCAGTCCGTCCAGCGCCAGTTCCCGCTGGCCGACGGCGAGTTCGCGTTGGTAGAAGGGAACGTAGCGCCCCAGCCCGGCGGCCACGGCGATGACCGTGAGCATCAGCGCCAAGGCGCCCGCCAGTTCGCCGGCAAAATTCATTTGCCGGTGGAACGCAGCCGCGCCGCGGCGCTGCTACCGTGCGCATCAAGGCCTTCCAACTCGGCGAATTTCTGCACACCGCGCAACGCTTTCTTGAGCGAGGCTTGGTTGTATTCCACCACGCTGGTGCGGCGCTGAAACTGGTCCACTGTCAGGCCGGAAAAACTTGCGCCTGCGCCGTCGGTCGGCAAAACGTGGCTTGGCCCGGCGATGTAATCGCCCAGCACCGTCGGCGACCAGTTGCCGAGAAAAATCGCGCCCGCCGTGATGATACCATCGCTCACTTTGCGCGCATCACGCGTGATGACTTCGCAATGCTCCGGCGCAATCCGGTTCGCCAGTGCCACGGCGTCGGCAACGGATTTCACTTGGATGAGCCACACGTTGCGGTCGAGCACGCGTTGGATGAGTTGGCGCCGCGAAAGTTTGGGCAACTGTTTGGAAATTTCTTTTTCCACCGCGCGCAAAACTTTTTCCGAAGTGGTCACGAGCCAGACGCGTTCGTGGCCGGAGCCGTGTTCGGCCTGCGCGAGCAAGTCGGCGGCGGCAAATTTCGGATTCGCCGTGTCGTCGGCGATGACGAGCAAATCGCTCGGCCCGGCAAGCAGATCAATCGCCACGCGGCCGACGAGCAGCCGCTTGGCCATACTGACGTAGGCGTTGCCGGGGCCGAAAATTTTCTGCACGCGGCGAATCGTCTTCGTGCCGTAAGCCAGCGCGGCAATCGCCTGCGCGCCGCCAACGCGG
>JBEEMY010000337.1:0-3498 GCA_041192415.1 Verrucomicrobiota bacterium
GAATTTTGGCTGCGAGAAAATTGGTTCCGCTTCGTCATCCGATTCCTCCGCCGCGCGCCGCAATTCCGTGACGGAAACCTTTGCCTTTTGTTTCGTGGCGGGCGACTGCGGATAATCCCAACTCAAAACCGCGCGCAACTTTTCCAGCGCCGCCGCGTCCAGCGCTAGCGTTTCAGTTTCAGGTTTCAGGTCTCCGCCTTCCGCCTTTTCGTTCAATGCTTCGTCCGCCACCAATCGCCAGCGCAGCCAAGGTGTTTCACCACTAACCAGATTGGTCGCGTTCACGTTTTGCGCGAACCATAGCCCCAGCCAGTCCGCAAAACTTTTCGCGCCCGTAATTTTTTGCGGCGTCACCGTTTGCGTCTGCGTCCACTTTTCTAACCAGACTTTTTCCGTGAGCGTAGCGGACAAAACCAGCGTGTCGCGCGCGCGGGTGAGCGCGACGTAGAGCAGCCGCAGTTCTTCGCCGCGCAGTTCGCGCTTTTGCCGCCGCTGCGCCAGCCAGTGCGGCAAACTGGGATAACGCCCGCCGCGTTCCGGCGGTTTCACTTTCGGACACAAGCCCAGCACTTCGTCGAAAATTATTTCTGCGTGCAAATCCTGTTCGTTAAAGCCTTTTGCCAAGTCGGGCAGGGCGACGATGGGAAATTCCAAACCCTTGCTCTGATGAATACTCATCAGCCGCACCGCGTTTTCCGTCGTGCCGGACGAAACGTCTGGTTCGGAATCCGCCGCTTGTTGCGCCGCGATGAATTTCAAGAATCGGAAAAGTCCCTGCCGCTGGAACTGGTCGAATGACTGCGCGAGCTGGACGAACTGCGCCACGTTGGCCGCCCGTTGTGCGCCGCGCGGCTGCGCCCGCAGCCAGTCCGCGTAAAGCGTCTCCGCCAGCACCGCCTCCAGACATTCCGAAAGCGAATTCATTTTCGCCAGCTTCCGCCAGCGTTCAAAACATTCGAGAAATTTTGAAATTTTCGCGGCCAATTCCGCACTCCGCACTCCGCACTCCGCACTCCGCACGAGCGCCGTCCAAAAATGTTTTTCCTTCGCTGCGAGCCGGATTTCCACCAGTTCATCCAGCGACAGGCCGACGAGCGGCGAGCGCAGCACCGCGATGCATGGCACGTCTTGCAACGGATTGTCCAGCAGTTGCAGCAGACTCCGCAGATCGAGAATTTCCGCCGCGTCAAAAAAACCACCGCGCTTGACGGACAGTGGAATACCGGCGCGCTCAAATTCTTTCGCGTAAATCTCCGCCTTGCCGCGCGGCGAACGCAGCAGAATGGCCATGTCGCTGAAGCGTGCGGTGCGAAAAATCTTTTGTTCGTCATCCCAGATTTCATTTTCTGGATGCGCTTCCGTCAGTGCCTGCAAACGCAGTGCGATGAGCCTGGCTTCCTTAGTCGTCTCGTCGAGGTCAGCCAGCTCGTCGTCGCCGTCTTCGGAAACGTCGCTGGGTTTTGATTTGAGCCGCAGCAGCAATTCCGCACGCGGCATTGGGTTCACGGTGCTGCCGAGGGCGGCGCGTTTTTCTGGCGCGCCAAATTGCAATTCCGCCGCCGTATCGTAAGCCACGCCGCCAACTTCGGCGTGCATGACGGAACCGCAAACGGAGTTCACAAACTGGAGCAAGCCTTCGCGGCTGCGGAAATTTTCGGAGAGCGCAATGATTTGGCCAACGGGCGCGCGCCAGTCCTGCGAGTAGTCGCGGAAAATTTTCGGGTCGGCCAGACGGAAACGGTAAATGCTCTGCTTCACATCGCCGACTAGAAAGCGGTTGGCCGCGCCGCCGTCCCGCGCCAGCGCGGCGATGATTTTATCCTGCGCGGCATTGATATCCTGATACTCGTCCACGAAAATGAATTTCAATTTTGCCCGCCACATTTCAGCGACCAGCGTCGGTTTGTCCGCCGGAAAATCCCAGAGTAGTTTTATGGCAAACTGTTCGAGGTCGTGAAAATCCAAGACGCCATCCGCACGTTTGCGCGCAGAAAATTTTTCGGCAAACTCGGTGGCAAGCCGCAGAATGGTGGCCATGTGTTCCCGCACCCACGACCAGTCTTCAGCGAGCGGGTCGCGGCCATCTTTCACTTCGGCGAGCGTGGCCAGAAACGCGGCTTCTTCAAAAACCTTCCCTAACGCGGGACGGAGTTTTCCGGCCTGGCCTTTGGGATAATTGGCTGTCACGTCGGCGGCAACAATTTGAGCCAGAGTTTCGGCGGCTAGTTCGCGGGTGAACTTTTTTCCGATGCGTTGGAGCAGCCCGGTCAATTCAGCGGCTTTGACATTTTCGCTTTTAAGATTTTCCAACACCGCCAGCCATTCGTTTCGCCAGTCGTCAATCGCGGTCAGCAGCCAGGATTGCCAGTCAGCCGGTTCAGCGGTGGAAAACTTTTTCAATTCATCGGCGAGCCAGCCGGCGGCGGCGGGGCGGGCTTGGGAATAATGGTGCAGGCGCAAAACCAGTGCGCGGATGTTTTCATCGCGTCCGCGGCCGTGAAGTTGCACCACGTTTTGAAAGGCGCGGGCGAATTCATCTTCCCCGGCGTAGTGCGCTTGGAATTGTTCGGCGAGCGTTTCATCGGCGAGTTGGCGGGCTTCGCCTTCGTCGAGAATGGCGAGTTGCGGGTCGAGGCCGAGTTCGTAAAAATGCTCGCGCACGAGGCGCAGACAGAAACCGTGCAGCGTGCCGATGTGCGCCAGATCAAAGCGCGCAGTCTGCTCCTGCCAAAAACTTTCAGCCGGCGATGCGGCGATTTTTTCCTCCAAACTTTTGCGCAGGCGCTGGCGCATTTCGGCGGCGGCGGCCTCGGTGAAGGTGACGATGAGCAATTCGTCCAACGCTGCGCGGTCACGTTCGAGGCAATCGAGACAGCGGGCGACGAGCGTCTTGGTTTTCCCAGTGCCCGCGCCAGCCATGACGAGGACATTGCCGCGTGCCTCGACCGCCTGCCGTTGGGACGGCGTGAGCAAATCGATTTTGGGCGGCGCAGATTCCATGTGGCGAAAACATTAGCCGTGACTGCCGCTGCTGACCACGCAGAAAACAATTTTTGATGGGGCAGTCGTTAGTGATGGCATCGCGCTGCACAATTTTCTGGACATTCCGCGCGGAATTCCCGAATGATTGTCATCCAATCGGGAGCAGGAAAGATTCGCCGTTTCTCAAAAGTCCGACTGGCTCGTGGCGGATTTTCTGCGTTGGATGATTCACTCAATCGCATCATTCCAAAATTATGACCCTGACCAAACGCGACCTCGTGGTGCGCATCAGCGACGAAACCGGGTTGATTCAATCCCAGGTCTTCGACGTGGTGCAGAAAACTTTGGACTACATTGCCGAATCGCTCGCCAAGGGCGACAAGGTGGAGCTGCGTAACTTCGGCGTGTTCGAGGTGAAAATCCGCAAGGCGCGCGTCGGGCGTAATCCCAACAAGCCAGAAGTGGACGTGCCTATCCCCGCGCGTTCGATGGTGAAATTCAAGGCCGGCAAGGAAA
>JBEEMY010000338.1:0-3497 GCA_041192415.1 Verrucomicrobiota bacterium
TGCAAAACTTACGCGGACATTTACGACATGACTGCCGATTTGAAAAAAGGCGGCAAGCGTCACAAGTCTGTTCGCGATGCCGCGCGCATCGAACTTGGCCTCAAAGAATTTTTGACCGCCGGTGGATTCAAAGGCTACACCGACACGTTTGAAGATTTGCACGGCCTCGCGCAACTTCCCGGCGTCGGCTCGCAACGCATGATGGCGGCAGGCTTCGGCTTCGGCGGCGAAGGCGATTGGAAAACGTCCGCGCTCGTTCGCGCGATGAAAGTCATGGCGAGCGGACTCGAAGGCGGCACGTCGTTCATGGAGGATTACACTTACCATATGCAGCCCGGCAACAAGCTCGTGCTCGGTTCGCACATGCTGGAAATCTGTCCGTCCATCGCCGACGGCAAGGTCTCGTTGCAAGTGCATCCGCTCGGCATCGGTGGCAAAGCGGATCCGGCGCGTCTGGTTTTCAACACGCCAGCCGGCCCAGCGCTCAATGCGTCGCTGATGGATTTCGGAAATCGTTTTCGTCTGCTCATCAACGAAGTGGATGTCGTCGCACCGGAACATTCGATGCCGAAACTGCCCGTGGCGCAGGCCGTGTGGAAGTGTCGTCCGAATTTCGAGGACGCGTGCGCCGCGTGGATTTACGCCGGTGGCGCGCATCACACCGGCTTCAGCCAGGCCGTCACGACCGAGATGCTCGAAGATTTTGCGGCGATGGCGAGCATCGAAACCGTCGTAATTGATGCGGACACGAAACTGCGTTCGTTCAAACAGGAACTCGCGTGGAACGATGTGGCCTATGGTTTGAAAAGCGGCTGGGCGTCGTGAAGTAGTGGCACAGGCGTCTCGCCTGTGTGTTGCTGCTGAAATTTTGCGTAAGCCATAAAAAAGAAACTCACAGGTGCCACTACGGAACGGCTCGTTGAAAACAGATGGTAGCGGTGTGGCGGGAAGTTCTCCCTCACCCTGACCCTCTCCCGCTGGGAGAGGGAACAGCCGTTGGATGCGGCTCGTAAATTTGAGAATCATGCAGCAGAAGGCAGCCGTAAATTTGCCAAGAAACTGGAAGTATTTCTCCCTCTCCCAGCGGGAGAGGGCCGGGGTGAGGGAGAGTTGTTGTAAGTGTTGGCGTGAAAAATTAGAAAAACTAAACTATGAAACTGAAAAAATATTTTGCCGCCGCGATGTTGGCGTCGGCCATCTCGACGAACGCGCAGCCCGCAAAAATTTCCGTCGACGTGGCGCATCCGGCGCACGCGATTTCGCCGACGCTCTGGGGCATTTTCTTCGAGGACATCAATCTGTCCGCCGACGGTGGCATTTATCCCGAACTCGTCCGCAACCGTTCCTTCGAGGATGCTGACAAGCCGGCGGATTGGAAATTCACCAGCGCTAGCGGCGAGGCGACCATCAGCACGGCGGACGTGCATGGCCAACCCGTGCCGTTGAATGTATTCAACCGCAAATCGCTTCGCATCAAAGCGGACGGCGCATTCGAGCTGGTGAATGAAGGCTACTGGGGTATGAACATGGTGAAGGGCGATGGCTACACGTTGAAGCTCGCGGCGCGCGGGGAAAAATTTGACGGCAAGCTCACGGCGAGAATTTTGAGCGCGGATGGAAAAGTTTTGGCGAGCGGAGAAATTTCGGGCATCGGCGGCCGATGGAATTATCACACGCTGGACTTGACCGCGAGCGGCAGTGACCCGAAGGCGCGGCTGGAAATTTCCGGCGACGGCAAAGGTGTTTTGTTTCTCGACATGGTTTCGCTCATGCCGAAAAAAACGTGGAAAGATCATGGCTTGCGCGTTGACCTCGGTGAGTCGCTGGACGCGCTGCATCCGGGATTTCTCCGCTTCCCCGGCGGCTGCTGGGTGGAAGGCGATGATTTTGCGCACATGAATCACTGGAAGAAAACCGTCGGCAACGTGGATGTGCGCGAGCCGCTTTGGAACATCTGGGGTTATTATTCCACGCACGGTCTTGGCTTCCACGAGTATCTCCAGCTCACGGAAGATTTGGGCGCGACGCCGTTGTTCGACATCAACATCGGCATGAGCCACAAGGAAGTTGTGCCGATGGATCGCATGAACGAATGGGTGCAGGACGCGCTCGACGCGGCGGAATACGCGAACGGCCCGACGAATTCTCTCTGGGGCGCGATGCGTGCGAAGGCTGGCCATCCCGCACCGTTCAATTTGGTCTATATGGAAATCGGCAATGAAAACGGCGGGCCGTCCTATAATGAACGCTGGCCGATGTTTGTGAATGCGATTCACGCGAAGCATCCCGAAATAAAATTCGTCGCGAACAACTGGGCGGGCGGTTATCCGAAAACGCCGAAGGCTGACGTGCAAGACGAACACTTTTACGACACGCCGGAATTTTTCATGCGTCACGCGACGCACTTCGACAAGTATGATCGCAACGAGCCGAAAGTTTTCGTCGGAGAATACGCGGTGACGCGTAACACCGGCCTCGGCAATCTGCGCGGGGCGATTGGCGAAGCGGCGTTCATGACCGGCCTCGAACGGAATTCCGATCACGTCATCATGGCGAGCTACGCGCCGCTGCTGGTGAATCTGAATCATCGCGCTTGGAATCCCGACCTCATCAACTTTGACAGCGAGAAGTGGTATGGCTTGCCGAGTTACTTTGTGCAAAAAATGTTTGCCGAAAATCGCGGCGATGTTTCGCTGCCGACGATGGTGGAATCGCCGATGGCCGAAGTCGCCCAGGCTGGCGGGATGATCGGCGTTGGCACTTGGAACACGGCGGCGGAATACAAGGACATCAAAGTGACCGCGCCGGACGGAAAAGTTTTGTTCGCGTCGGATTTCAGCCAGGACACGAAAGGCTGGAAGCTGCTCGGTGACGGCTCGGAATGGAAAGCAGTCGGCGGTGCGCTGCGGCAGACGGCGGAAAAAGAATTCATCCGCGCTATCGCAGGCAAGCGCGAGTGGTTGGATTACACCATAACGCTCAAGGCGCGCAAAATTTCCGGCGCGGAAGGTTTCCTCGTGATGTTCCGCCTCGGTGGCAACGAAGACCGCACTTGGTGGAATCTCGGCGGCTGGGGCAACACGGCGGACGGCATCGAAGCCGGTGGCACGTTGGATTCCAAGCCGAGCCGCATCGAAACGGATCGTTGGTATGATTTGAAACTTACCGTCAGCGGCAAAAACGTGAAGTGCTGGTTGGACGGCAAACTGGTTCATGACGTGGACTTTGATATGAATAGCAAGGTGACGAGTCTTTACGCCGTCGCCGCAACGGAGGAAAAATCCGGCGACCTGATTGTGAAAGTTGTCAATGCGAACGCCAAGCCGCTCGAAACGGAAGTGGATTTATCCGGCGCAAAAAATCTGACCGGGCAGGGGACGTCCACGGTGCTGACTTCTGAAAGCGGCGCGGATGAAAACTCTTTGGCCGAGCCGACAAAGGTTTCACCGAAGACGGAAGCGGTGAAGTTCAGCGGGACAAATTTGAAACGTTCGTTC
>JBEEMY010000339.1:0-3490 GCA_041192415.1 Verrucomicrobiota bacterium
GGCGTCGAGGTTGTCGGCGGCCAGTCATGGACGCTGGCGGAAAACTCGTTTCAGTTTTTTTTGCGCCAGTTTGAGCCGGAGCACGATATGCCCCGCGCGGAGGGCGGCGTGTTTGCATCGTCGCGCAACATCGCCTATCGCCGCCAGACATGGGCGGATGTCGGCGGTTATCCCGAATGGCTCACGCTCGCCGGGGAAGACGCGCTGTTCAATTTTCAACTGTATGTGCTGGAACGGAAATTTGTCCCGAACGTGAAGGCCGTGGTGCGCTGGCCGGTGCGCGAGTCGGCGCGGGATTATCTGAAACTGTGCAACCGCAACGGATTTGCCGCCGGCGAGGCGCGGATACATCCTTACGTCATGAACCATCTGCGGTGCATGGTCTTCATGTTGTGCCCACCGTTGCTGCTGCTCTCCTCGCGCCACCGCCACCGCCATTTTAGTTTCCGCTACCAGAAGCACGCCGTGACCGCGCTCGGCTGGCTGCGCGGCTGGCTGCGCGGCAAGCGTCCGCCGAAAACTTGGAAACACATTCAAGGCGTCCTCTTCAGCCCGGAAGCACAGCGGGCGTGGATCGCCAAGCACCCCGCTTGAAGACCACCCGTGCCAACCCGAACGTCTGGCTGGTCACCCCCGGTGGCTGGCATCTGCCGAACACGGCCAAAACTTTTGAGGCGCGCGGCAGCCTCGCGGGACTCTGGATTTCCAGCCGCAACCGCACCGGCGTAGCGGCGGAAAAATTTCAGCGCAGTTGGCCGTTTCATGCGGCGTTGAAACCGTGGTTCCACCTCGCCCCGCAAATCTGGCAAGAGCGGATGTTCTACGCGCTGTTTCCGGTTTGGAAAACCTGGCTCGCCACCCGGCGGCTCCCGGAATGTAATGTCGTGCAGGCCATCGCGGGCTTCGCCACCGAGCCATTTGCCCGCGCCGAAAAAATTGGCGCGCTGAAAGTCGTGGACTGCCCGAACAGCCATCCCACGACCTACTTCGGCCACTGGCAGCGCGAGTGCGACCTTTGGTGCCCCGGCGAAAAAGTGCCGATCCCGCGCTGGATGTTCGCCCGCATGAACCGCGAACTGGCGCAGGCTGACGTGGTTTTGTGCCCCTCACTGTTCGTCCGCGACACCATGCTGGCCAACGGCATCCCGGCGGAAAAATGTTTTGTCAACCCGTTCGGCGTAGACACTTCGGTCTTCAAGCCCCGCGCCGTCGTGCCGGAAAAACCCCGCTTTGTCACCGTTGGCACCATCTGCCTCCGCAAAGGCCACCAGTATCTTTTCCGCGCGTTCGCCGAGGTGAAGAAAAAAATGCCCTCGGCTGAACTCGTCTGCGTGGGCGACCTCAAGACTGATTTCCGCCGCGAATGGCCGCAATGGAAAGACACCATCACCCACATCCCCAGCCTGCCGCACCAGCAGCTCGCGGAACTGCTCGCCGGCTGCACGGCCTTCGTCATGCCTTCGCTGGAGGAGGGGTTTGCGCGCGTGTTGTCCGAAGCGATGGCCGCCGGATTGCCGCTGCTCGCCTCGTATGAGAGCGGCGCGACGACCTTGGTGCAAGACGGCGTGGAAGGCTTCATCATCCTCCCCCGCGAACCGCAGCACATCGCGGACGCCATGCTCCGCGTCGCCACCGACCGCGAGTTGAACCAGCGGATGGGCGAAGCCGCCCACAAAAAAGGCGCGGAGAAAAACACTTGGCAAGACTACGGCGACCGGCTGCTCGCCGAATACAGTGCGCGTCTGGCCCGATAAAACGAATGAGCCGAACAAATGTTCCCAGCCAGAATTTTATTGGCCACTCCACACCGCCCGGCGTAACCTTTGCCGCCAGACGCAAAAAATCATGAACCTAATTTCGTCCGCAACTTTTTCGTTTCGCTGCCGCGCATGAATCCGCTGCCTTTCATCCGGGGCAAACTCCGCGAACGGCGCGCCGCTCGCGAACGCGCGGCGCTGCGCGCGGGCTACGCCGGTTCGGCTCCGGAAATTTCCCGCGCCGACTGGGCGCAAAGCCTCACCGACCCGACGGCGTTTTACCGGCGCGCCGTCGAATTTTTTGACCGCAGTCTGCCGGCAGAATTTCGCGCGCACCGAAATTATTTCACGCAGAACGGACGCGGCTTCGGCGAGGACGCGTTCCACTCGCAATGGTTTTTGCTGTGCCGCGAATTTCGCCCGCAAAGTTTTCTGGAGATCGGCGTGTTTCGCGGGCAGAGCTTGAGCCTCGCGGCGCTGTGCGCCCGGCAGTTCAAGCTCGACGGCTTCGTGCAGGGCATCTCGCCATTTTCTTCCGCCGGCGACGCCGTTTCCAAATACGCGCGCAGCGTGGATTACCAAACGGACACGCTGCAAAACTTTTCGCATTTTAATTTGCCCGCGCCCGCGCTGCTCAAAGCGTATTCCACCGACGACGCGGCGGCAGCGCTCATCGCCTCGCGCGCGTGGGACCTCATCTACATTGACGGCAACCACGATTACGAAATCGCCAAGGCCGACTGGGAACTGTGCGCGCAACACGTCCGCCCCGGCGGCGTCATCGTGCTGGACGACTCCGGCTTGAGCACCAAATTTCAGCCGCCCGCCTTCGCGACCGGCGGGCATCCCGGCCCATCGCAGCTGGCGGAGGAAATTGACCGGCGGCGGTTCACCGAAATTTTGCAGGTCGGGCACAACCGCGTCTTCCAGAAAAATTCCGCTTGAGAATTGTCCTGCTCACCACCGACAGCCGCGAACACTACGCCGACTACGCGAACCCGCAGCCCTATTTCGGCACCGCCCCGGCGGCGCTGCTGCAAGGCTTCGCCAAATTGCCCGAAGCGGAAATCCACGTCATCTCCTGTTTGCGCCAGCCCGTCGCCGCGCCGGAAAAAATCGCGCCGAATATATTTTACCACGCGCTCGTCGTGCCGAAAGCCGGCTGGATGCGCACGTTCTACGCCGGGTGCGTCCGCGCCACGCGCAAAAAAATTTCTGAGCTGCGCCCCGACCTCGTCCACGGTCAGGGCACGGAACGCGACTGCGCGTTGAGCGCGGTGCGGAGCGGTTTTCCGAACGTGCTGACCATCCACGGCAACATGAGGCTCGTTGCGGACGTGAACGGCGCGCGGCCGTTTTCGTTCCTGTGGCTCGCCGCGAAACTGGAGCGGTTCACCCTACCGCGCACGGACGGCGTGGTGTGCATCACGAACTACACGCGCGCCGCCGTTGCTGGACTCGCTCGGCGCACTTGGGTGCTGCCGAACGCGGTGGATGAGGAATTTTTCCACGTCCACGCCGCGCCGGATGTCTCCGCACCGCCCATCGGTCTGTGCGTGGGAACCATCTGCCTGCGTAAAAACCAAAACCAATTCATCCGCGCGCTGGATGGGCTGGCCGCGCGGAAAAAATTCAAACTCATTTTTCTCGGCGAGGTGGCGGACGACGACTATGGCCGCGAATTTTTGGAACTCGTGCGGGCGCGGCCATGGTGCGAACACGCGGGCTTTGCA
>JBEEMY010000340.1:0-3484 GCA_041192415.1 Verrucomicrobiota bacterium
AAAGCCCCACATCGCCTAGCCAGATGCCGAGGAAGCACGCGGCGAAGGCGGCGGGCCAGGAAATTTCCCCGGCGGCGAGCAACAAGCCCGCACCCACGGCGGCGGCGTCTTCTAAAACAAACGTCGCCAGAAAAAAGCCGGCGGCTTTCCAGAGCGGCAGCCATTCGGCGGCGGCGCTGGTGGTGAATGGAAGGGCCTCGGTCATTAAAATCCTACTCGTCCTCGTCCTCGAATTTTCCCCCTCGATTACGAGAACGAGGAGGAGGACGAGGAGGAGGACGAGGAGGAAAATTTTTACGCGGCTTTCACAGTTTCCGCCTGATGCTTCAACGTGGACGGCGCGATGCCAAAACCCACCGGAAGTTTCACACCCATGATGCCGCCCATCACGCCAATGAGTGCGTAGTGATGCACGGCGTGGGCGACGGCATACATGACTTCGCGCCCAACGGTGGACGGCGAAACTTGCGAGCCGCTGGTGGCGTAGCTCGTCTTGCACGTCACGTTCAAATGCCGGGCGAGAAAATCGGGATTCAATTTTTCAAAACCTTCGCGCAGTTCGCGGGTGGCGTTCAGCGCGGCGAAGCGGTCGTTCTCCACGAGCGTGCCGCGCGCGCGATGATCATAGTTCAAGTCGCCTGCTGCCGCCGCGACGAGCAACGTGCGGAAGTGATCGAGACAATGCCGGTAATGCCCGCCGATGGAGGCATTGAAAGCGACCGGCACAGGCCGCGTGAAATGTTCATCGCTGATTTCCGCGAGCAAGGTTTCGCCCTGCCGCAAGGTTGCAATGACGGCGTGGATGAGTTCGCGTTCGGTATTCATGCGCGGTGATGGGCGTTTTTGATTTTGAAAAATTTGGCGACGAAGGGAATCTGGCGGCGATGCAAGGCGAGCGTGACGAGGCAGCAAGCCGTGACCACGAGCGCGAGGCCGAAGAGCAAGCCGCCGTCGTCCTGCACCACGATGCCGAGCGTGGTGAGATGCGACATGATTGCGCCGCCCATCACGCCGAGCGCGAGCGTTGCGCCGAGCCAGCAATGGCAAGTGGAGAGCAGCAAAATCGCCGCAATAAGTTCCGCCACACCCGAGCCGTAACGCCCCCACGGTTCTAGCCCCACCTTGGTGAAAATGTAAACGGACTCGGGCGCGCCGGTGAATTTGAAGAACAAGGTCTGCAACAGAATGACCGCCGCCGTGAGGCGGACAATCCAACTGGCGAGGCGTTGCGGTTTGGTGAGTGAGTTCATAGCTGATGGTTGGTCGGGGTGGGGCGTGAGTCCTTACGAAATTATTTTCCCTTTTTGACGACGAGTGCGGGCCAGTTCGCGTTGGCCTTGGCGAGATTGCTTTTGCCGTCCTTGTTAAAATCATCGCGCACACCTTTGCTGTATTGAAGCAACAGCTTGCCGTCCACTATTTGAAACGCGTCCACATCAATCTCCACGAGCTTGTTACGCGAGACACCGTAGGCACAGTAGCCGCCAAACTCCGGCGTGTATTTTGCGGGGTCAGCCTTGAACAAATCCTTGTGCTCCTTGCTGGCAAAAAAATAAATCGCGCCGTCATGCTTTACCAAAAATTTCTCGTCGCCCTTCACCGGCTTGCTGTCCGTGAAAAAGGCCACCGGGTCGTAGCCTTGGATGGCCACGCCAGTTTTGTCCACATTGACGAGGGTCTTGAATGCGGCTTGCGCGAACAGCGGCAAGGCTAGCGCTGCGATGACGAGTGAGAGGATTATTTTCTTCATGGCTGTTCGTCGTCGGTGGGCAGAAATCCTTACAGCCAATTTTGCCCGGCATCCTGATCCGCCGCCCGCCCCCGTTCTTCAAACTGAATCTTTCAACTTATGCCCCGCCTTCACCTCGCGGTTGGCCTCAAGCCAGTGTGACAGATCATCGCCATGCCGCCCGCCCGCCGCCTCCCAAAGCTCGTAGGCGCGGCGGTTCACTTCCTGGTCATAGGCGAGCTGGTCCTGCGATGGCAGATTATTTTGGGGCGGAAGATGTTCCCGGGCGGATTTTTTCATGGTCAATGTAGTTGGCGATTCTTGATTGAGGTAACAACCATTCATCGCCGTTGAATGTGAACCCTTACAAAGAATGATCCGCCGCCGCCGGAGATGTTTTTCAAACCCGGCATCCGCGCGGCTCTTGTTTGAGTGATTTTTATTGAACGCGCCGATACGTCGCCGGGTCGGCGCGCAGAACCAGCAGCTCATCCTGCCGTTCGACTTCGCCGGTGATCTGCACCGGCTCGGCCACGAGGTCGAGCACCTGCTGGTTGACCGGCTTGCCGTCAGCGGAAACAAGCAGCAAATAAATCGCCGCACCGTTCGTCTGCCGCACGAGCAGCACCGGCGGAATGCCACCGCTGATGCAGCGGATGGCGCACGCGCGATGCGGCAGAAGCTGGCCGGGATTCATCACGCCAAGAAAACATTTGCTGTCTACGATTTCGCCGGTGAGCGTTTGTTTTCCAAGCGGAATCATTTCCGCCCCGGGCAGCGAAGGCAATTGTTTGTCCGCCACCTTGATGGAATCCGGCAGCGCTTCCACCATCGTCTGGTCGCCGCGATAAATCAGCGTGCCTTGCAGCGAAACCGTCTTGCCGTCAAGCGCGGAAAGCCTTTCGCGGTCGAGACCGAACTTGAACGGCGCGACGAGGTAGTAAGTCGAAAAATTATTTTCCGCGCCTGTTGCGCCCGGTCGCGGCACGAGCAGGTGTGGATACGGCTGCAATTTTAACATGCCGGAAAAAATTTTCACCGTGCCCCACTCAAAAACACTCACGCCAATCGAGCGTTGCACCGCTGCCAGCGCGAGCGCAAATCCGATGGCGGCGACGACCAGCAGCGCCACGACCGCGCGCACGAATTTGCCGATGCCCGGCGCGGCTCTGTCTTCCCAGCCGATGTAAAATTCGTCATTCATTTTAGATCAAGGCCGGTGCGGCTTTCGTTCCCGCCGGATTTGGCTTACGGTGAACCAGCACGCGGCCGTTTTTCACGAGCACGTTGAAGGTTGGAATTTTCTCAACGAACGGCGGCGGTGACGCGCCCGTTTCCGGCAAATACTGGTAGCCGTGCCACGGACAGGTGATGCAGCCGGCGACAATTTTCCCTTCACCCAGCGGCCCGTTTTGATGCTGGCAGACATTGGAGACGGCGGAAATTTTTCCGTCATATCTGAAAATCGCCACACGCTCGCCGGAAATGCAAACGATGCGCGCCCGGTTTTCGGGAATGTCGGCCACGGCGCAGGCATCCACGAACTCATCGGCAACCTCATTTTTTAATTCTTCATCGAGCGGAATTTCTTTTCGCGCCGCTCCGATGTGCAAACCAACAACGGTTACGAAACCAACCGCCGTCCGCCGAAGGAGCTGGCGCTATCGAATATCGACCTGTGGATGAGAGCCGCTTCGCATGCGCCGGGACTGGTGAGCCTCACGACCCAACTCCCCGGTCTGCGCGACCTCGCCA